>NZ_JAUBOY010000022.1:0-118948 GCF_036700465.1 Microcoleus sp. T3_A4
AGTTAAACGGAAAAACTTTTTGACTCCAACTTTTCACAACTGATAAAAAAATTCCACACACATCTGCGGAATGTGGGATATTACGCTGTTGGTTTTGAAGCGGACGGAATTAGGCGTAGAAAACAAGTCACCACATCAAGCCGCCGCATTGGTTTAGAGCGATTGCCCATACGTCGAAAAAACCAACTTATGACATAAAACTGGAAAATAATCGTCGGGGCGATCGCCTGATCATTCAAATTTACGAAAAAGTGGTGAGATATCTCAAACGCAGCCCCCCAAAAGAGGCTGAATCTCAAGAGAACTTCCAAGCTGTAGTCAACTTATAAATTTCTATGATTAAATCTATCTAATGATATCTTGCATCAATGTAAATAAAGCGATCGATCGTGGGATGAGCGCTCAGTTTATTGACATTAGTGCTTTCGGCCAATTAAAACGATTCACTCAAAGCCTTTCTACATAGCGTAAGGCGCGCCAAGGCGCACCCTACGGGATCGATCTGCAAGGGTAATTCCTATTCCTCTCAAAGCTTTTTTCGAGCTAAAACAGCTTTATTCTATTTTTTCTGTGACTCAGAAACTTCAGCAATCAAATCGTCTTTATCAACTTTGGGTACAAAATCAGGGCGTTCTTTGGATTCCCAACCGGGGGGGCGCTTAGAGTTGTACCAGGCGATCGAGCCGATCGAAGCTGCGGCAATAAAGCCAACAACAAGAACTGCGATTGGAGCCGTCAAGCTGACACTTGATTCCGGCACTGGCTGCTGCATCAGCAGCTCAATCATTACTTGCCTGATGGGTGCAACAACAACTGCTATGGGGGTGGTCAAGCTGATATCTATCATTAGGCTAAATCCTTATCTACTCTACTTTTACATTATCTTAAGTGCTAATGCCCTTTTGTTGATATATCTGAAGACAGAAAAAGTGACAGAATTGCCGTCATAATGGTTAGAGCTTGAAAATAGGAGAGCTGATTTTATGCCGTTGCCGACAATAGCATTGCTGTTGGCTGCTAGTTTCAGCCTGGGTGCTTTACCGCTAACGGGATGGGCGGTGCGAGTGTTTACCCGCGGAGATTTGAGGGCGCTGGGTACGGGGAATGTGGGTGTGTCTGCTGCTTTCATTCACGGCGGGAAATTAGCGGGAATTGCTGCGGTGTTGGCGGAAATTGCCAGGGGTATTTTGCCGGTTTTGGCGGGGCGATTTTGCTTCCCGGATGCACCTGCGATCGCGATCGCCCTGTTAATTCCGCTAGTGGCGGGCAGATATGCGATCGCCCGAGGTGGAGGCGTGACCAACGCTGTTTGGGGTCTTTTGGTATTTTCGCCGCCGGTGGCTGTATCATCGGGCATTTGGGGGCTGCTGGTGTGGGGTTTGGCACAGCGCTGGTGGGGTGAGGGCGATCGGGCGAGACTCTTTGCTTCCCGTTGCGGGTGTCTGTGTACTCCTATCTGGGTTTGGGTGTGGGGACAATCAATGCCCGAATTTTTAGCAGCAACAGGATTAGCTTTGTTGTTAGCAGCAATTAATTTCAATCAGGGTGATGATATGGCTTTATCTAAATCAGAGCAATTGTTTTCTCTTGATGACTCCTTAGATGCTGCAATCTGCGGTGATAAAGCGGCTAAATTGTCTCAACTCAAACGCGCAGGTTTTAACGTACCTGCGGGTTTTATATTGCCATCGAAGGAAGAGGGAAGAGGGAAGAGGGAAGAAGGAAGAGGGAAGAGGGGAGAAGGAAGAAGAGATGACGAAAATGCCGATCGACTGTTAATCAGTAATTCTGTAATCCAAAATCTAAAATCCAAAATCCAAAATCGAATGATTGTGCGCTCTTCTGCTGCGGGAGAAGACGGCGATCTTAGTTCAGCGGCTGGACAATATCAAACTATTGGCCCTGTTTTCACTGAAGCAGAATTGCTCGACGGCATTAATCGCTGCCGCCAGTCTTATTGGACTTCCGAAGCTGTGGCTTACCGCCGACAGCGACAATTACCCGACACCCAAATGGCTGTATTAATTCAGCCTTATATTGACAGCCAATTTGCGGGAGTCATGTTCAGCCGCAATCCTTTAGATGGTGGTTCCCAGGTAATTATAGAAGCTTTACCGGGAGGAGCCGAAGCTGTTGTCGGCGGACAATGTACTCCGGTTCATTTAGAAATTGATTTTAGTCAACCTGAATTATTAGAAAAAAAATTAACTGAACTTCAAAGTAATTCAATTAGTGTTCAATCGATTTTAACAGAATTGGTGAAACAAGCCCAAGCGATTGAAGCATTTTTTCACGGAATACCGCAGGATATTGAGTGGAGTTGGGACGGGGAAAAAGTTTGGATTTTGCAAAGTCGCCCGATTACTAATTTGCAGCCATTCTGGACGCGAACAATTGCAGCAGAAGTGATTCCCGGTGCAATTCGTCCCCTAACTTGGTCGATTAATCGGCCGCTGACTTGCGGGGTTTGGGGAGAGATTTTTAAGGTGGTTTTGGGCGATCGCGCCAGTGGCTTAAACTTTAATGAAACGGCAACTTTGCTGGGTTCTCACGCCTATTTTAATGCGACTTTGTTGGGCGAAATTTTTCGGATGATGGGATTGCCGGAGCAGGGTTTGGAATTTTTGCTCAGAGGGCAAAAAATGGGCAAGCCACCTTTGGGGAAGATTTTGCCGAATTTGCCTGGTTTATGGCGTCTGCTGCAGCGAGAGAGGGCGCTGAATGCAGAATTTAAGGGCGATCATACTTCTATTTTCCTCCCGGCACTGCAAAAAATAGAGAAGTCAGTTGTCAGTTGGCAGTTGGCAGTTGACAGTAGGGAGTTGACAGTTGACAGTAGTAACAATGCCCAATGCCCAATGCCCAATGCCCAATGCCCAATGCCCGATTATCAATATTTAACGGAATTGTTGGAGAAAGCGGAGCAAATTCAGGAGTGGCTGAAACCGATTACTTACTACAATATATTAGGGCCGATAGGACTGGCTATTCGCAAGGCAATTTTTCGTGTTAATGATGACTGGCTGGCTAATGACAGCGCTCCTGAAATTGCTTCGGTGCGAGCTTTACAGCAGTTGGCTCAGAAACTGCGGCAAGCTGCTGTTTCGCAGCCTAACGCAACTGTTTCAGTCGCACATTTAGCACAGACATTTGCGGAAACTCCGGGTTTACAAGCAGAGTTTGAAAAGTGGCTTGATACTTACGGATATTTGAGCGAGGTGGGAACGGATATTGCTGTTCCTACTTGGCGAGAACAACCGGAAATTTATCAAAAGTTGCTAATAACTATGGCTCAAAAAGCCGAAACTAATTTAGTTGAAAAGCGTGAAATAGGATTAAATTTTTCGCAGAATTGGCGATTAGATAAATGTCAAGAAAGAGCGCTTGTCAAAAACGAAATTAGCGAAATTTACGCGCGGTTGTTGGCTCACCTGCGCTGGACTTTTTTGGAGATTGAAGCTTGCGGATTGGCAATGCAGGTGTTTCAGGAAAGCGGGGATATTTTTTATCTGGAATTTGGGGAAATTCAGCAGTGGATTCGCAGTGGCGCAAGTGTTTCTTTTCAGGATACAATTAGGGAAAGGCGCGATCGCCTGGTAGCCGATCGCGATCGCCCGATTCCCCCTGTAGTCTACGGCAATTTGCTGCCAAATTCTCAGAAAAGGGCGATCGACTCCGCAACATCGGAAACTAATATCATCCAGGGAATTCCGGCAAGTATTGGTCGTGTCGAAGGCTTTGTCAAGATTTGCCGCACCGCGAGCACGGATTTAGGAGAAAATGCGATCGCAGTAGTCCCATACACGGATGCAGGTTGGGCACCGCTGCTATTAGGAGCAAAAGCAATTATCGCCGAAGTTGGGGGCCAATTGTCTCACGGAGCAATTATCGCTCGCGAGTACAAAATTCCCGCCGTTATGAATATTTCTGAAGCTACAACTCGCTTGCGAGACGGTCAAAAAGTCCGAGTGGATGGGTATCTCGGCACTGTAGAATTGCTCGAATAAAAATAATGTACCAGGACTTACGCATAAAAACCCAAGAAACCGGGTTTTTGGCAGCTTCTGCCATCTGTAACATATTCTTGGGAAAAAACCCGGTTTCCGACCACCCGCTGCAATGCTTAGAAACCGGGTTTTTTAGGGTTTCGGCGGGCGACAGCGAAGAGACTCGAAAAAACCCAGTTTCTGGGCCGTGCGTAAGTCCTGTGTACATCTTCAAAACCCCAGTTTCTTGGAGAAACCGGGGCTCTAGAAATTTCCCAGTGATTGTTAATTATGTCTACTTAACTTCCGGGGTAATTCCTTCAGGTTTTGCTGTTGTCGTCAGAAATTCCAAAATTTGGTCAGGAGTTAACTTTGGATTCGCCTGAAGCATTAGAGCAACTACACCAGCAACATAGGGAGCAGCCTGAGACGTTCCCTGCAGGAAGCCATAACTATCTACGCTTCTCTGCGTAATCGGAATTGTAGATAAGACTTCATGGCCCGGAGCAACCACAAAATTTGTTGGTATCGAACCAGCAGGATTGGAAAAAACTGTCACCTGTTTGCCTGGAAAAGTTGTTACTGCTCCGACAGCTATTCCCAAATTATCGAAAGCATAAAATGCTGGAAAAGCTGGTTCGCTAGGGTTGAGTTCGTCCCGCTCATTGCCCGCTGCCATCACCACAAAAACTCCGCGTTGCTTGGCATATTCTAGGGCTTGTCGTACTTTATGCCAGTTGGCCGTTGGTCCGCCCAAACTCATGTTGATCACCTTTGCGCCATTGTTTACCGCATAGCGAATGCCATCAGCGATATTTTTATCTTCCCCACCTTTGCTGCCCAACACCCTAATCGGCATAATCTGAGCATCATAAGCAACCCCATTCATTTCGTAGCTGTCATTGGGAGAATTGATGTCAATTCCATTTCTTTTCGCCCCAATAATTCCTGCTACGTGAGTTCCGTGAAACCCATGCTGATCGTTTGAATCTGGGGAGACAGTAGCATCGCCATCCACAAAATCCCACCCATTTACATCATCAGTTTTGTTGTTGAGATCGTCATCAATACCATTGCCCGGAATTTCTTTAGGATTCCGCCAGATATTGCTCTGTAAATCGGGATGACCCAAGTCAAAGCCAGTATCCAGTACCGCAACTACAACACCTTTACCCGTGTATCCTGCTTTCCAGGCTGGGGCAACATTGATCAGGTTTAAGTCTCCTATGTTATTCAATTTAGCTGCACTGGTGAGCGGGTTAGCAGCATCCAACGGTTTACCAGTGGCCTTCGCAACTGCCGCTGCTGCATCCACCAGTCCGTAGCCAAACAAGCTGTTGAACAACTTATCTGTTGTCGGTGCAGCTAAGATGCTGAGGTTGTAGGGTGTGCTGCCTTCAAAAGAATTGACTCCGAGAAAATAAGTACCTGCCAACAAACCTTTAAAGGAAATTTCCTCTGGATTGTTGCCTTGCTGTTCAGGAACCCTAAGAATTTCACCAAAATCAACCTTGTTGTCTTTGTTGACATCCTGAAACAGCACTAAATCCGCATCTTTACCTGTCCCCATTCCCCGCAAGTTGACTTGAAGGTTGCTGGGCTGTGGGAGATCAAATTTGTAGAGTTTCGCAGGTTGGTTTTCATAAACAACGTTGTCCAACGAATACTTGATTTCGCCGCTAAATGCGCCAACAAGAGGAGTAGCTTGGTTCAGCAATAACTGAATTGGCTTGACAGTTATATCCAGGTTGTAGCTGGTGTTAGCTCCCGGTACACCCTGTTCAACGGAGACAAAGTATTTGCTGGGTACAAGAAAGCGATTTTCAATTACTTCTGACTGAGTTTCATAATTTAGGGAGCCAGAACCAGAGTCGATTTCGTCTGGATTCGGTTCACCATCGCCATTAGCATCCCTCACCAAGAATAAATCAGCGTCCGCACTCAAACCGTTGAGTTTCAACTTGAGACTACTGAGTGTGTCAGTGGTGAAAGTGTAAATATCTTGGATGTCGTTTTCACCTACGAAGCCATTCCGGCTAATTGAATTTTTCAGGGTACCGAGGTCTGTTACTCCTACTGCTGCTGCTTTTCGTTCGGTTTGGGGTACAAATCCGTCATTACCGCTACCACCAATTAGCGTGTCTCCACCCACATTGCTAACCGAACTGTCTTGGCCATCAGAACCTGTAAGTATGTCGCTGCCTTGACTACCGTGCAGCGAGTCTGTTCCTTGACCTCCAACGAGGGTATTGTTCCCAAAGTTGCTAGAGATGAAGTCATCAAAGTTCCTGCCCAATAGGGCATCGTTACCGCTACCTCCTAAGAGGAAATTCTGACCGCCACCGCCATCGATCGATTCTGGAGATACCGAACCAATCACAGTATCATTACCTTCTAAAGCCCGCAGTCCTCTGGTGAAGGGATTTAAAAGTCCTGGGGTTAGCCTGAAGTAATCAGAATTGGGAGTTAGATCGAAAAAATTACCGTCACTGCTGGAACCACTCATAATCAGATGCTCCTGGTCAGCTCAATAGGTACATTTTACTAGGGAAAAAGTTTCAACCCTGAAATCGCAAAGTTTTTTAATGATACTCAAAGAAAATTCATAGGACTCAGGCAACAATCCTATGGATAGGTTTAACCCCACATTCCGCAGGTTTTAACACTAATTGGGGATTTTTTGGTAAGAAATGGCTGTAATTATTTGTCTACAATTATTGCGCTGATATGTAGAAATATGAGTTTTTATTAAGGAGTGTTTCTTTGTTCTCAATAGTCATTAACTATCGAGAATATGTTGGCAATTAAATTCCTAGGATGACGTTTGATCGTCAACATATTTTTGACTATGTTAAGAAGTGCGGAATGTGGGTTTAACCACAGGGAATTGCCATACAAAACGCTATATAACGCAAATTCGACGCGGACGAGTGTAACGGTCAACATAGACTGTTTCTGAAGGTGAGTTTGACGGCGGAAATCCGAATTAATTAAAAGTGTAAATAGGAGCCTCTATGTCATACATACATAGCTTTTGAGCTGGGTATGTATAAGAATTAGGCTTGCTACTAAATTCACCATAAAATTAGCAACGTTGCGAGGGTAGTAAGGATTTTTTTTCTGAGAAACTAAACAGTAGAGTGAGGACTTCAGTCCTCACTACAAAACTATCGGGAACTGCTACTTTCCTACACTAAGAAATTCTGGACAACATAGTTCCCCACATTTCTACCCGCACTCAAGCCATTTACGTTAGCACTCATGAAATGGATGCCTCCGTAAATGCGACTCATGCCCGATTCGTCGGCCGCTTCGCTGAAGTTCTCGTAGGTTCGCAAACTGTTGACAGATGGATCTCCCCGATCGGCAAAGCCGTAATCCGAACCAAATACAGAACTCATAACAGGATCTGCAGCACCGCTAAAGGTACTGTGACCAGACGTGTACTCAGGGAACGGCGGAGTAGTTATCAGCGGAGTCCATAGGGGGTCGGCTGTCGTGTTGGGATTGTTGTCTGTGTCTGCTTGGCGAATAGCTGTCACCGGCCGCCACAAGTTGTACTCATACTTGGTATCCCAGCAACTAATAGCTGCATCGGCCAGAGCAATATTCAGCAGGGCGAACAAGCGGGCGCTATCTTCCAGGGATGTGCCGGTGAGAGTCGCTGTTTCTTCGGCGATTTGGTTCCAGTGGCCCGGAGGCGTAAACGTCCCAGCGCCGTTAGCCCAGAATTTGGCGATCACAGTTTGGTCTGGGGTGCGCGTAAGACTGTCACTTTTGCCGATTTCTTGGACGTAGTTAACTTCCTCTGCGTACTTGGCGCTGTCAAGGGCAGGCGGGCCGGCCGGGCGGAACTGAGAACCGCTAGTCATGGCAAAGGGAGTAACTTCTCCCCACTGTGGCGCCAGCGCGGCCGCAAGGGCAGGGGGAGTCGGCACCCAACTACCGGGTTCGGTTTTGGGGGTGTACTGCACTACTTGCGTGATGCCGTCTGTACTCCGCGAACTGATAATTTGGTCAGCAACTTGCTGTCCGAGGGCAATCCCGTCTTCTTTAGCTTTGCCATCGGTAATTTTAGCTAAAGACGATGCGTATACTTCGTTGAATGTGGCTGCTTGCGCTGGGTAGAGGCTGACTAGGGTGCGGTGGGCTGCGGCTGCTGTCGCGGCTTCTGCTGATGTGCCTGCTGGTGCATCTATGTTGACCCGGTAAGGGCTGTATTTTTTGCTGATCGAGTTAACAGCATCGTGAATGGCTGCGTGAACCATTGCCATGTTGCGGGAGGCGAGGGGAGGCGCGGTACTGGCTGTCCGCACTGCATTCAGCATGACTCCGTTCCACTCAATGACAGGGTTTCCCGATAGCTGATTTGTGAATTGGTCGCGGTTGATTGTGTTGCTGTTGACTCCCGCCAATACTACTAAATACTCGCCCGTGAGTTTGTCTTGAATTATAGTGCTGTTGCTGTTGGCGCCGGTGCCTTGCTGGATGTTTAAATCTTCAAAGCTGAGGCCGTCTAGCAATCGAATTTTGTCATTGCCGTTGCCGAAGTCGGCGATGTAGTCGGCTGTAGCTACAGTTGGGCCACCGCTGCCTTTAGCAATGGCAAATATATCATCGCCTGTGCCGCCGCTGATGGTATCGCTACCTACGCCTGCGTAGATGAGATCGTTGCCGGAATCGCCACTAATTAGGTCGCTGCCTTTGCCTCCCCAGAGGATGTCATTGTCTGCACCACCAACAATCGTATCGTTGCCTTGGTCGCCGCAGATTTTGTCTTTGCCTGCATCGCCTTCGAGATAGTCGTCTCCGCTGTTGGCATAAATTATGTCGTTGCCATCCAAGGCGTTAAATCTGTCTGGTTGGATGGTTCCTTCGAGATAGTCAAATTTAGAACTGGGGTTCAGGGATGCCATGTTTATTTATTGGATATTTTGATTAAAGCGCAAAGGTTCGTACCGTCTGTAGATGCTTAGGTGTATTTACCCCTGATTTAATAGTATTAAACTTTCTGGTTGATAAGTAAACGCCACAACCAAGGTTTATTTAATATTTAACGGGCTTTTTATGAAGTTTTGCGCTTTGAATTTGCGTAAAAATACAGACGTTGAAACTGCATTAGATACTGCAACGTTGTTAATTTTTTATAAACAAACGGTTTTTTTTATCTTTATCTAAAGATAATTTTTACCAGCATAAAAGGTGCGGATTGTGTAACTGAATAAGTATATGTTGATTAAGCACTTCTCAAAGCTGCGATCGGGTCGAGTTTGGCGGCTTGGCGGGCGGGGACAACGCCGAAGAAGAGGCCGACTGCACCGGATACACTGACCGCAAGGGCGATCGCCACGGGTGATATTCCAGCTTGCAATGGCGTGAAATTACCTACCAGCAAGATACCCCCGACACCTACGCCAGTACCGACGATCCCTCCGGCAGCGGATAAAATTACAGCTTCGACAATAAATTGAAACAAGATATCTTGTTGGGATGCGCCGATCGCCTTTCTGAGCCCAATTTCCTGAGTGCGTTCGCTGACAGACGCAAGCATAATGTTCATAATCCCAATGCCGCCGACTAATAGGGAAATGCTGGCAACAGCAGTTAACATAAGAGTCAAAGCGCCGGAAATTGCCCCCATTCTTGCCATTAAATCTTTTTGGTTTCTGACATTAAAATCATCTTCGTTAGTAATTTTGTGGCGCAATCTCAGCAGGTTTTCTACCTGAAATTGTGCGGCGTCCATTTGCAATTCATCTTTAATCGAAATAAATATCGACGTGACAGCCAAACCGTAGGGAGATTTGCGCCCGACTATGCGATTGGCCATTGTGGTGATCGGCACAGTGGCCGAGTTATCGTAATTCGTACCAAAAGATGTCCCTTTGGGCGCCAATACTCCAATTATTTCCATACTGACATTTTTGATCCGCACTTGTTCGCCGAGGGGGTTAACATGGCCAAACAGTTTCTCAGCCAATTCTGAACCGAGAACTACAACTTGATTGCTTCGTCTGACATCGAGATCCGTCAAATATCGCCCTTTAGCCATTTCAAAGTTTCGGACAGTGAGAAATTCTGGAATTGTGCCGAAAATTAGAGCCGAAACATTTTTGTTGCTGTAGCGAACAATCTCTGAACTGTTAAGTTCTGCTGACACGCCTTGAACGGAGGGGACTTGAGTTGCGATCGCCTTTGCGTCTGGCAATACGAGAGTTTGAGGCGCACTTGAGATGGCACTTCGCCTAGCGTTCGGTACTTCCGGCCTCACGATTAATACATTTGTACCGAGGGATTGAACTTCTCCTGCTACAAATTTTTGAGCTCCTTGTCCAATTCCAATCATTGCAATTACTGACGCATTGCCCACAATCATGCCAATCATGGTTAAACTGCTGCGAGTTTTGTTTGCTAGTAGTGTTTGGCCTGCCATTTTGACGCTTTCAATAAAATTCATACTTTCTTATGAGTTATTAGTTATGAATTATGAGTTATGAGTTATGAGTTATTTTTCTAACAGTCAACAGTCAACCGTCAACAGTCAACAGCAAACCGTCAACCGTCAACAAAGTAATTAAGCACTTCTGAGTGCCACAATCGGGTCTAGTTTAGCAGCTTGTTTGGCGGGTACGATGCCGAAGAATAAGCCGATGCTGCCGGAAACACCGACTGCAAGTGCGATCGCCATTGGGGAAACACTAGCTTGCAGGGGAGTAAAAGCAGCTACTAAAAGCACGCCGCCGATACCGAATCCAGTGCCGATCGCCCCGCCTGCTGCTGACAAAATCACAGACTCTATCATAAACTGAATCAGGATATCTTGCTGAGAAGCTCCGATCGCCTTTCTCAGTCCAATTTCCTTAGTGCGTTCGGTAACAGAAACCAGCATAATATTCATAATCCCAATGCCGCCGACAAACAGCGAAATTGCCGCCACGAAAGCCAACATCAACGTCAAACCACCAGTAATGTTGCCCAAAGTTTTCATTAACTCTTTCTGATTTCGGACAGTAAAATCATCCTCTTTAGTAATTTTATGACGCAATCTGAGCAAATTTTCTATTTGAAATTGGGCAGCTTGCATCATAGTTTCATCTTTAATAGCCACCGAAATAAATGTTACTTTTGTACCGTAGGGAGACGAGCGACCCACAATTCGATTGGCCATTGTTGTCAGCGGCAAATAAACGTTCATATCTTGATTGTCGCCAAAACTTGAACCTTTCGCCTGCATGACTCCAATCACTTGAAAGCTAGAATTTTTGATGCGAATGTATTGACCAACTGGCTGTGTATTGCCAAACAATTGTTCTGCTGCTTCCGATCCTAAAGCAACCACATTTTCTTGTCTTTCTAAATCTAATTTGTTTAAAAAACGACCTTGACCCACATCAAAGCTTCTGACTGTCAGAAATTCTGGAGTAGTTCCGACAATGGAAGACGAAACGTTTTTATTGCGGTAAGTAACGATTTGACTATCATTGAGAGTTGGTGCTACTTCTTGGACAGAAGGAACTTGAGATGCGATCGCCTCTGCATCTTCCACTACTAAAGTCTGGGGCGGAATCACCGGGCGGGTTTGCGCTTCAGGACTACCGGGAATAATAAATAGCAAGTTTGAACCCAGAGAGTTAACTTGTCCCTCGATAAATGTTTGAGCTCCTTCCCCGATACCGATCATCGAAATGACAGAAGCATTGCCGATGATAATTCCTAACATCGTCAAGGTGCTGCGAAGCTTGTTTGCCATCAAAGTTGTGACGGCCATTTTGACGCTTTCAACAATATCCATAATTCAATTTTGGATTTTAAATTTTAGATTTGGGATTCGATTTTGGTTATTGGAGGGCGGGCAGGATGCCCAACCCCTACTCCCCACAATCAAATTCACTCTTTGTGGAACAGGCATCTTGCCTGTTCTTAAGAATCAAATTCACTCTTTGTGAAACAGGCATCTTGCCTGTTCTTAAGAATGGTGCAAAATGTGAGTTATTAGGATATTCCTCCCATGCCCTATTTCTGATTCTTGATAATATCCTCTAATTTTTTACCTTGAGGAAGTTCCGTAAAAACGCGATCGCCCGCTGCGGCACCCTCCAAAATCTGAATCTTGTTGCCAATAGTCGATCCAACCGTAACAGGCTTAAACTTCGGCTGCTGTTTCTCATCGGGAACTAGCACACCCGTTTGACCTTTATTAGTCACAATTGCCACCGTCGGCACAACTAAAGCATTGCTCAGCTTTTGACCGACAAATCTCAAATCTACATTCATCCCCGATTGCAGCGAGTCTTTGCCCGTATCAATGGCAACTCGCACTTGAAATAGCGTCACATCCCGTTCCTTAACAGCTTCCGGCGCAATTAACTTAACGCGACCTTTAAACACTTTATCTGGATAAGCATCAGCTACTATTTCAACTTCTTGCCCCGGTTTAATTTGACTGATATCAGCCTCCGGGACTTTCGCCAAAACTTCCACATCTCTTGCGAGAGCGACAATCGATGTCGAAGTTGCCGAAGTAGCTTCCGATGCCGAAGTTGCCGGAGTTACAAAAGCTCCTTGGATGGCATATCTTTGGGTAATAACGCCCGCAAAAGGAGCGCGAACTTTCGTATCTTCTAACTGCACTTCTTGAAAGCGGACTTGAGCTTGAGCTTCGGCTAATTCAGCTTGAGCTTGAGCTATTTCTTCCGGGCGAGAACCGTTTTCTTGTGCCGCCAATTGGCTTTTTGCTTCAGCAACTGCTGCTTCGGCTTTGGCGATTTCTTCTGGACGGTTGCCGTTTTCTACTTGCGCTAATTTGCTTTTAGCTTCGGCAACTTCTGCTTCGGCTTTGGCAATTTCTTCCGAGCGCGTGCCGTTTTGCAATTGGTTCAATGCTTGCTGCTCGACTTGCACAGCCGCTTGCAGTTGCTGAATTTGCGACAGCCGATTTTCTTGTAGTTGTTGCAGGCGTCTTTGAGATTCTATTAATTTAGCTTGCGCTGTACGATTTTCTTTAATTAATTCATCCAGTTTATCTTTAGCCAGAGCACCTTCTTCCACTAGCGGTCGATTGCGTTCCACCCGTTGAGCAGTTAGTTCGGCTTGGGCTTTACTCGAGTCAATTTGCGTTTGTGCTTGGGCAATTTCTTGTTTGACACTGCCGGTTTGAGCATCTGCTAAACGAGCTTGAGCTTGGGCTAAACGAGCTCGCGCTTGGCTGACTTCTTCAACGCGGCTGCCAGCTCGCAGTCGCTGCAAGCCTGCTTGAGTTTGCTGCAAGCGGGCTCTGGCTCCTGCAACTTCTTCCACGCGGCTGCCGGCTTGGACTTGCGCGAGACTGGCTTCGGCTTGCTCTAAACGCGCTCGGGCGCTGGCGATGTCTTCGGATCGATTTCCTGCTTCGATTTTGGCGAGTCTAGCTCGCGCGCTGGCTTCGCGGGCTTTAGCTTGAGCGAGTTGAGCTTCTACATCGCGGCTTTCCATGCGCGCCACAATCTGTCCTGCTTCGACTTTATCGCCCTGTTCTACAAATAATTCTGCGATCCGGCCGGAGCCTTTGGGGCTGAGATTCACGCGCTGTACCGGCTGCACGGTGCCGCTCGACGTGATCCGCACCGTGAGGTTTTGCGCTTCCACCGGCACTGTCATAGTGGCGATCGCATCTACTTTCGGCTGCGATCGACTTTTTGCTATATATATGGTGGTCGGTACAGCTAGCAACCCGGCTGCAACCAACCCAATCGCCCACCGCTGCGGTTTGCGCGCGGGTTTCTTCGGAGACTGCTTTTGGGCGGTTTTGTTATCTGCAATTTTAGTCTCTGCGGTCTTGGTGTCTACAGTCTGAGTATCTTCCACCTTGACCTGAGCAGTTTCCTTTTTAGGGCTAACGATCATACCGACTCACCTAATTTAATCTCAGGATTACCTTAAAGGTAAAATTTTTGCTGATGCTTGGCATCGTCTTTCAGACTCATCCTATCGGGTGATTTAAAAAAAGTTCCCCAACCAGCACCTGTAAACAATTATAGCTAATCTTTGCAAGTTATTAAATAATGTTAAGTTTTTTCCGCGTAAAATGTGATCAATTATTCAGCAAGCCCTAGATATTGTACTCTATCATTGATGACAACAATTAAGAACAGTTGCTCTAAACATCAAACCAAAGAATTTCGTGGAAACTATCTCTTTCCCAAATTTAGACTGTCGTCCTACACCATTGCCCAACCCTGGCA
This sequence comes from Microcoleus sp. T3_A4, assembly GCF_036700465.1. Taxonomy (NCBI): domain Bacteria; kingdom Bacillati; phylum Cyanobacteriota; class Cyanophyceae; order Oscillatoriales; family Microcoleaceae; genus Microcoleus; species Microcoleus sp. T3_A4. The sequence goes on from NZ_JAUBOY010000022.1 coordinate 14,207, forward strand.
ATGTTACAGTAAAGGGAAAGTTTTTCTTTATTGGAGAAGAAAAATTTTTCCTCAAGGGAGTGACCTACGGTACTTTCTCGCTCGGTAGTCACGGTGCGCCTTTTCCAGAAAAACCTATGGTAGAGAAAGACTTTGCGCTGATGGCAGAGTTAGGGGCAAACTGTATACGCACCTATACCATTCCACCCGATTGGCTTTTGAATCTAGCGGCAACATACGGTCTCAGAATACTTATTGGTATACCTTGGGCTCAGCATATAGCCTTCCTTGACTCCTCTTCTACTAGAGCAGAGATTCGTCAGGCAATTGCCAAAGGGGTGAAAGCCTGTCGAGAGTATCCGGGTGTCTTTGGCTATTTGATTGGTAACGAAATTCCTTCGGATATTGTGCGGTGGCACGGTCCCAAGCAAATCCGTACTTTTCTTAAGGAGTTAATGGGGGTGGTAAAAGACGCAGATCCAAAGGCGCTTGTGAGCTATGCCAATTATCCCTGTACTGAGTATCTCAATATTGACTTTACTGATTTCTTATCTTTTAACGTTTACTTACATAGAGAAAAGGATTTCCGCAGCTACGTCTCCCGACTGCATAACCTGGCAGAAGATAAACCTTTGGTGTTAAGCGAGTTTGGTGTTGACTCAATCCGTGAGGGTACCCAATCCCAAGCCGAAATTCTCGCTCAAAAATTGTCAACCAGTTTGGATATGGGAGCAGCGGGGACGATCGTGTTTTCTTGGACTGACGAGTGGTTTACGGGGGGGTCTGCTATCGAGGACTGGGCTTTTGGTCTAGTGGATGCCCAACGGAGTAAGAAAACTGCGTTCCAGACAGTGCAACAGTATTACGCAGCACCTCTGCCACCAGCATTACCTGAGTATCCTCGCGTCTCGGTGGTGGTATGCGCGTACAATGCCGATCGCACTCTCGACAGTTGCCTAGCTTCTCTCAAAGAACTCAACTATCCGAACTACGAAGTTATAGTAATCAATGATGGATCGAATGATAACACTCTCAAAATCGCCAAATCTTATGACTATATCAAACTAATCAGCCAGGATAATAAAGGGCTAAGCGTGGCACGCAATGTGGGTCTAGCAGAGGCAACAGGTGAAATTATTGCCTATACCGACTCGGACTGCGTAGCTGATCCAGACTGGCTTACTTATATGGTTGCCAAGTTTCTGTCTTCAGGACTTTCGGCAGTGGGTGGACCCAACTTCCCTCCCCCAGAGAACTCTCTTGTCCCCTCCTGTGTTGCCGTGTCTCCAGGTGGGCCAACTCACGTCCTTTTGAGTGATGAAGTCGCTGAACACATCCCAGGTTGTAACATGGCTTTTCGCCGTGAGGTATTAGAGGAAATAGGAGGCTTTGACCCCATGTTTCATGCAGCGGGTGACGATGTTGATATCTGCTGGCGCTTGCAAGACAAGGGTTATACCATTGGCTTTAGCCCAGCAGCAGTAGTGTGGCACTTTCGGCGTAACACAGTTAAAGACTACCTTAAGCAGCAGCGCGGCTATGGTAAAGCAGAAGCTCTCGTATATTTCAAACATCCCTACCGCTTTAACCTGCTGGGACAATCCCAGTGGCTAGGCAGGATCTACGGCGACCTTTCCTCTAGTTTCCTCTCCGGTCAGCCTGTTATTTACTCTGGGGGTTTTGGTCGCGGGTTGTTTCAAACCCTGTATGAGCCTCCCGCCTCCTTCCTCTCTTATCTCCCTCTGACGCTGGAATGGAATATCGGAGCTGCCTTGTTGTTTATTTATTTAGTCTTGTCGGGTGGCAACCCGTGGTTAGGTATAGCACCGCTCTTTTTATCATGGAGCTACTGTATATCCGGTTCGCTACGGGCCCCGATGGATAGTCGTTTTCAGGGACTGCAAGGTCGTTTGCTAGTGGCATTGCTGATTTACTTAGGTCCTCTTGTACGCAGTTGGGAGCGCTACTTTTGGCGGAGGAAGGGACTTACCCAGGTGGAGCCGATCAAGTTTGACGAGCTAGTGCAAAAACCTGATATTTCTTGGCCAAAGCGATCGTTTTCCCTATCCTATTGGACCGAAATCGGGCTGGAAAAGGAGAGCCTGATTCAGGAAATCATGGACTTCCTCCTACCCCGCAAGTATTTTATTACCGTCGATCAAGGTTGGAGCAACTGGGATCTAAAGATTCATCAAGGATTTTTTCCCAGAGCGATGATTAAGGTTTGTAGCGAGAACCACGGGAGTAATAAGAGACTCCTGAGAGTGGAATCGGCACTGAAGCTGTCGCGAATGGGTACTACGATTCTGTGGGTTTGGTTTTTGGTGACCATCATCTCCCTGCTTCTAGGTCTAACAAAAGTAGCGCTCACTACGGGAGTAGGGGGTATAGTTAGCGGAACTATCATGATGTATCAAAATTTCTGCTTAGGGCGCACTATGTACCACGTACTAGAGATTGTAGCTAAGAAATTACAGTTAGTGCCAGCGCCCTCTATGAATGATAGGGTTGCACCCTAAACGATTATGGTTGTAACTAGACGCAAGATTCTTTCCTACCTTTTGCCCTATCGCTGGCAATTTCTCTGGGCTTTGGCGCAGGTTTTTCTGATCAGTGGCTGTGAACTAATCAAACCCTGGCCGTTCAAAGTGATTATCGACAACGTTCTAAGTAAGAATCCGTTGCCGTGGAAATTCTTAGCATCAATGTCACCCCAAACTCTTCTCCTGTGTGCCTGCGGGGGAATAGTGTTGACTTATCTGCTTTCAGCGTGCTGCACTCTCCTCAACAGTTACACCACCGTTAAGGTTGGTCAGAAGGTAGTTAACGATCTGCGAGGAGATCTTTATAGCCACCTACAGCGTCTCTCCCTTGCGTTTCATGGTCGCTGGCCAACGGGGGATCTCCTATACCGCATTACTGCCGACACCTATGCTATCCAAACACTCAGCACTAGCGGATTCCTGCCCATACTTTCAGCACTGCTACTGGGGGCTGGAATGTTCATTATCCTGCTACGGCTTGATGCACTGCTCACCCTGTTGGCTTTAAGTGTTTGTCCAGCTTTATTAATTTTGCTCTCGCCCCTCAATGTTCGGATTACCTCTGCTGCTACCCATGCGCGCCAACAGGAGAGTGCGGTCTACTCCCTTGTACAGAGAGCCATGTCTGCAATGCGTGTCATCCAGGCGTTTACTAAGGAGGAAGACGAGTATAGGCACTTTATGCAGGCTAGCCAGGGAAGCCTAGCTGCTAATTTACGGTTCTACGTCCTCCAGACCTTTTACGGTGGGGTAAGCAGTGTGGTGATTGGCTTGTGGGGAGCGCTAGTGATGTGGATAGGAGGTAGCCACGTTCTGGAAGGTACCCTTACAGTAGGTGAGTTAATTGTTTTTATCTCCTATCTGGCTTTTCTGTTTCTATCGCTCAATAAAATTAGCGAAACCTGGGGACTGCTTCAGGGGGCGAAAGTGGGGGTAGGTAGGGTATTTGAGCTCCTAGAGATGGAGAACGATGTCAAGGAAGGACTAAGGGTTTTCCCCCCAGATGGAGCTAAGGGCGATATTAACTGGACAGGAGTTTCTTTTCAGTATCTTCCTAGCCAGCCAGTCTTAAAGCATATTAGCTTGAATATCCCCGCAGGGAAGAAAGTAGCAATAGTTGGCTCTACGGGAGCGGGTAAATCGACTTTTGTCAGCCTTTTACCCCGCTTTTATGACCCCCAATCTGGTCAGATAACTATTGATGGTGTTGATATTCGGGAGTTTCAACTTAAATCGTTGCGTAGCCAAATCGGGATGGTGCTTCAACCTGCTTTTGTCTTTCCTATAACGATGGGAGAGAACATCGCTTATGGTCGCCCTGAAGCCCCTCTGGAAGAGATTATCTCAGCGGCTAAATTGGCTTGCATCCATGATTTTATCGCGCTGCTTCCCCAGGGATACGACACTGTATTGGGGGAACAGGGAGCTACTCTCTCAGAAGGGCAGAAACAGCGCCTCACCATCGCCCGTGCGATTTTGCGAAATGCCCCCATTTTAATTTTAGATGAGCCTACTTCTTCAATGGACACCGAGACTGAAGCGCTCCTAATGGAAGGGTTAGAGAGACTGATGGCTCGAAAAACTACGTTGATCATTGCCCACCGTCTCTCCACCGTGCGCCAGGCCGATCTGATTGTAGTGCTGGGTGCTGGAGAAATCGTCGAGCAAGGCACATTTGCCGAGCTGATGCGCCAATCAGGGGCGTTTGCTTCGCTATACCGTGCCCAATTTAGGACACAGGTAGGAAAAACGACCCCATAAGTTGTTAGCACTGATTACTTATGCTTTCAATAAATGAGGTTGTAAGGATTAATCATTTGAGATTGATGGAGAGAGATGGAATGGTTGGACATCTGACTTATCGCCTTTATCAGGAGGAGGATTTGCTCACCCTGGTGCAGTTTTGGGAGCAAGAAACAAATTGGGGAAAGATCACTGTGGAAAAGTGGCGTCAGCAGTTCATAGACACTCCATACGGTGAAGCGTCCATTGCCCTTGCTACCAACGCCGATACCGGACAGATTCTCGGACAGTTTATTTTTATTCCTTGCCTAGTATGCGTAAACGGGCGGGATGTACTGGCTTTTCGACCCTTTGCCCCGATCATAACCAAGGCTGCACGTGGTTTTCTCAGCGGTGCTCACCCGATCATAGAGATGTACTGGCACGGAGTTAGGGGGCTGCAAGCACGCGGCGGCAGCTTGATCTATATGGTTCCCGATCCGCGTTGGCTGCGCTTCTTCCGTATGTTCCCTTTCCTGACAGGCGGCTCCTTCCCGCTGTGGAGCTTGCCGATGCCTCTGGCTGCGCCTTTGCCGCTGGATGATGGTTATACAATGAAGCCATTAGAAATGTGGGATCAACTGGTGGACAAGCTTTGGCACAAGGCATCGTGCTTGCATGGTTGCCAGGTTGTCCGCAACTCACAGACTTTGCGGTGGAAGATTGGCACAGGGGACTACACAGTAACGGCTGTCGAGCGGGAAGGGGAGATGGTAGGCTTGGTTGCCTCCCAGCAGAGGGGCGATCGTCAATGGCTGATTTGCGATTTGCTAACCGCCGATGCTGAGGACTCGCTGCGCAATACACTGAGTGCGGTTACAAATGTGGCTCACTGTGAGGCTGTTATCCCAGATCGGGAGAAGCCGATTATTAAGGTAGCCGTGTTGGCTACGCCAATCATGGAACCAGTGGTACGCCGTCTGGGTTTTGTTCGCGATGCTTACGACTTTCCCCTAATTGTCCACATCCTAGACCCAACCATTCCTAATGAAGATGTTGCCCCCACACGGTGGTATATCAGTGCCAATGATTAGTTAGGGTTTGCTGAATAATCGATCGCCACCCAAGAGCAGGAGCTCACGATATCTGAAAGCTCAGTTAAAGATAAGTTTTTTCTGGAGCGAGTCCCCCCAATTATAATTGGGGATTATCTTCAACCTAAAAACAGGTGTTCTGTTTCCAAAGAGACAGAAAAACACACAAAAAACCCGGCGCCACCAGGTAGCAAGGTTCATTACCAAAAAAGTAATTGCAATAACCGTACCAGAGGTATTATCAAGTTTAGCCATAACTCTATTGAGACCGAATCTTCTTTTCCCTTGCCCAAACTTTCCCTCTATTGCATTTCTAATTCTTTCATCTTCTTTAGCTTGCTTCTTTTTTGCTTTACTCACATTTGCTGGGGGTCTTCCTAGAGGTGGCCCACTAATTCTAATGCCTCTTTCTTTTTGGAGTTTAGACTAAGCAGGTCAAAAAGTGCGCTCGCTGTGAGACTAGCTCACGTTTATCAAGAACGGCAATGGTCGCTGACGACAAGCTATCAGGCTCAACCATAAAATAGATACCAGCGACCGTTGACGTTCTCGGAGACTTGGAATTCGAGAAAAAAACTGTCTGCGATAGTTTCAACAGACAGCGTAAGGGTAGAAGATTGAGAATTCAGCTAAAAATCTCAAATCTACCTGCAATGAAGTTAGAACAATTACGGGAATTTCGTCAACTTGCTTATGAATGTCTCGGCAATGCCAAAGACGCCACCTTTGAACTAGCGGATGCGGTGATGACGACGCGCCACGTCTCATGTTTAGGAGATTTGGCCCTCAATCCCTTATTTCGGCGTGAGTGGTCGAGCGCCTATGAAGCGCTACAAGATTGTAGACCCGATCAAGAAAAATTGATGCAACTGTACATCGAACAGATGTCACAAGTAGAACGTCCACTATTAGCGATCGATCATACGGCATGGTTAAGACCCCATGCACATACCCTCAAAGAACGTACCTATGAACATCAACCCACAGCCTTACCCACGGTATACCTGTCGGCATCGGTCAGGGATATAGTACGATCGCACTGATACCTTCGATGAGCGGCAGTTGGGCACTGCCGTTAAGACATGAACGTATTACCAGTTGGGACAACCCAATCGGTAAAGGCGCTGAACAATTGGCACAAGTATGTCAATATCTTCAGCATAGACCGATCGCTCTATTTGATAGTGAATATGGGTGCGCCCCTTTGGTTAAAGCCACCGCTGCAATCGCTGCTGATAAACTAATGCGTATTCGCTCCAATCGTTGCTTATGGTCAACGCCCCCAGCCTATAGTGGTAAAGGCAGACCCAAAATTCACGGTCAACAGTTTAAGCTCAACGACTCTCAAAGCTGGTGGGAACCAGAACAAACCCTCGAATCTGTTGAACCCAAACTCGGAAAAATTCGGTTAAGAAAATGGGATGACTTGCACTTTCGAGGTAGTCCCAAACATCCAATGACTCTGATTTTAGTCGAACGTCTAGAAACTGTAACGCGTCGATTAAACAGTCAACCTTTGTGGTTAGTGTGGGTTGGTATCCAAATGCCGTCTCTGGCTGAAATTTGGCAACTATATCTACGTCGTTTTACGATCGACGAGCATTGGTATCGGTTAGCTAAACAAACCTTGCATTGGACTGTGCCGAAGCTAAGCACTCCTGAACAATGCGAACGATGGAGTGATTTAATGCCATTGCTAACATGGCAATTATGGTTAGCTAAAGATGTCGTCACAGAAATTCGTTTGCCCTGGCAAAAGTCTCTCCCTGAATTGACGCCGGGAAGGGTTGTACAATCAATGCTTCCACTTTTAGTCAGGATTGGAAGTCCGGCTGTTGCTCCGAAACGGCGAGGAAATTCAGACGGATGGCAAACAGGAAAACCTCGCACTCCAAGATGCCGCTATCCTGTGGTCAAAAAGGGTAAAGGTAGGTTCCAAAACTCGTCAAAATCGATTAGTTAACCTGATCAGCTCTGTCTAAATTCACCATAACTTCTACTCAGCGAAGGCTGAGTAAATTTGTGCTTAGTCTAAACTCCAATTTCTTTACACCATGCTCGGTTTTCCCGATTTCGGTAAATGCGATCGGCATGAACTGATTCTGGATAATATCCTGTGAACCTATGATATGCTTCTACTTGGGCTTTCAAGTCCCCTGATTCGTTAAAATTATCCCAGCTCATCCGGTCTAAAAATACATATCCTTCAAAACAACTGGCTGATAGTTTGGCTCCAAACTCTACGCTTTTTCCGGCTTTTCCTCTGACTATGGGACGAATGTGGGGTTGGCTTAAACTTACTATTCTATCCTCAATACTCTGTTTATCGTTATCAAATAACCACTGTTGTTGGCGAGTAACTTCTGTGAGGACTAGCAAGGTTTTATATTGCTTTTTAGTCAGACTTTTTAGGCTCGCACCCGCATCAATTAGCTGTTCAATATGATCCCGGTTTCTTTTGATATATTGAAGTTGTTTTTTAATTGCCTGTCTTCTTTTGTTGCGGGTGGGTCGTCTTTGTTTCGCTACTGCTAAGTAGTCTTTTCTCGCTAGATTACGGTAGGTTCTTGGTTTTTTATGGGTTTTTTCTTTGATTTGTTTATACAGGATGTCTATGATTTTTTCTGTATGAACTCTGGCTCTGTTTAATAGTCCTAAGTCGGTCGGATAACTAATATCGGCTGGGGCACAGGTTGCATCTATGATTAATTTTCCGCGATTGGGTGACTCATTTTTGGCGTCCGAATCCTTTTTTTTTTCGGGTTTGATTGGCGTGGTTTCTCGCATTTTTTCAACCATCCGTTCGTTCACTTTATTGATTAGGTTGGGACTAATTCGTTGCCGAAAGTGTACTAATAGAGAGGGGTCAAATGCGAGTTCATTGCTGTAGTTTGATTGACCGATAAAGTACTGTAGATAGGGGTTTTCCCGAATTTGTTCTACTGTTTCCCGATCGCTAATTCCCAATTTTTCTTTGATAATTAATGCCCCCAACGCCATCCGAAAGGATTTAGCTGGTGCGCCCTTTTCGGTGGGGAAGTTTTGGGCATATTCTGACTCAAATTCTGACCACGGGATTAGTTGAGCCATTTTTACCCAACGGTTGTCCGCTGACAATTTAGAGCCGTTGGCTAGTTCAAAGTCTAAGGCTGGGAGGGGAGCAAGCTCAGCTTTTCTGTACACGATCGCAGGTGGTGATGCACGGCTTTTGACCTATTCTACCTGTTTATCTTGCACTTTACTCTCGAGCGCGCGATCAAATAACCCAGGCCACGTAACACGCGGGCGATATATTCAGCAAGCCCTAGTTAACTTCTACATGAGGCTTCAGCAAAACCTAATGATGTCACAATCTCCTGTAATGAACTACACATCATGTCCAAGGCTGGTTAGACCCATCACATATTGCAGCTAAACTAAACAGCCTAACATCCACGCAGGATCTAACAGACAACGATGAGCCGCGCACAACTGTCAATCACGACCATACTCCCGCAGTGCCCGATCGCGGACAGCATCGGTATCATCCGGTTCTAGGAAGCGGATGATCCGGGCTGGATTCCCAACCACTACAGCGTAGGGGGGGACATCCTCAGCAACGACAGTTTTGCAACCGACGACGCAACCACGACCCAAAGTGACTCCCGGCAAGATGACAGCCTCAAAACCGACCCAGACATTATCCTCTAGGGTGATGGGTCGAGGTGTACTGATAGGAGGCAGACGACGGTAGGGATCGCTAGCAGCAGCCTGAAGAACCGCACGGCGAACAGTAATAGGCACATCCGATTCCATCCAAGTATCGGTCAGGACAACACCCCAAGCGAGAAGGCAGTGCGCCCCAATGGTAATGCTGTCGTTACAAAACAGATTAGTGTCATTGAGACAGGTATAGGCTCCGACGACAATCCGACCTTTCGGACCCAGGGCAAAGACTGTGCGGTGGTATGCACCACTCGCATTGCCCAGGATTAACCCTGGTTGGCGCTCAGAGAAGAGGCGATCAAATCCGTAAGAAGTCTCAATGTAGGCATCCTTCTCGACCACCACATTGGCAGGGATGCCGCCTGCGTACCAGTCATGTTCTAGATAAGTCCGTGCGTCATTCATGTTGCTTCTGGCTCTACTGGGCGGGCAGGATTGCCTGCAACGTAGGTGCCGGGAGCAACATCGCGGTTAACCAGAGCACCAGGCGCGATCGCGGCACCAGCTCCCACCCATACCCCTTTGAGGATGGTTGCATTGTAGCCGATCCACACATCGTCCTCGATAACTACGGGAAGAACTTCAATAGGAGGGCGGCGTTGGTGATCGCCAATTGGAGAAAGAGCGATCGTATCGACCAGCCGAGCAGCGGGGGTAATAGGGTGAAAATCGGAATCCACAATAGTAACGCCACCCGCGACCCAGACATGGGCACCCAGAGTGATGCGGGCGGAGCACACTAGAGAGGCGTCGGCAATGTAGCAATAATCACCAATCTCGATGACAGCCTCGGCGTCAACAGCCAAGGAAGCACGCCAAATCGTGACATTGCTCCCAACACGCAGACCAACAGAGCCAGCAGCGTAGTAGTGCTTGAAGCAGAAGGAAGAATCTATCACTGAGTTCTCTCCCACTTCAATGTTGGTGGGAATGCTGCCGTGATACCAGTCGCCGGGAAGCGATGCGCCAGGGACAAGTGGGTGGAATAACGGTGTCGGCATTATGTTGTTAGACTTCCAACTGCGTCAACATCTTAATTGAAGACGCGATCGCTGAGGCGATTATCCCAGATCATGAGAAGCCGATCATTAAGGTAGCGGTGGTGGCTACACTAATCATGGAACCCGTGATGGAACCCGTGGTACGCAGTCTGGGTTTTGTCCGCGATGCTTACGACTTCCCATTTGTTGTCTTTCTCAAGACTCCTGAACGAGTGGCTTTGTGGTCAATGTTAATGGGTTTGTGTTTGCTGGTTTATAGTTTGGGTCAACGGTCACTTCGTCATGCTCTCGAGCGTGCTAAACAGACGATTGACAATCAAGTCGGTAAGCCTACGGCCAAACCCACTTGCTCGGTGGGTGTTTAAATGTTTCATGTCGATTCATTTGTTGACGGTTGATGGTGTCAAGCAGATTACCAATTTGACATCTGAGCGATTGTGGATTGTCCAGTTCTTGGGTGCTGCTTGCCGCAAATATTACCTTCTCTCTTGAGCTACTATGCACTTTTAGTTGAACAATTCTTCGCGGAATATCGCGACCTGCGCAATGTGGGTTAAAATATGTTTCAAATTCGTTAAAAATGGAAAATCAAAACAATGAATCGTCCTCAAAGCGTTACAGTTTTGGCAATATTGCAGCTAATTAGCGGCATTTTCAGTCTGCTTGACGGCTTGTTCATCTTACTTTTTGCAGGCATTTTTGGCGGTCTCGGTGCGGCTTTCGGCGGGGCAAAAATTGGCGCTGTAATCGGCGGCTTCATTGGAATTTTTGCTGCGATTAGTTTCATCTTAGGCCTCCTCTCCTTACTCTTAACTTGGGGCTTGTTTCAACTCAAAAATTGGGCTTGGACGGGAACGTTAATTGTCCATATCATCGCCACCCTCGCGCAAATTGCCAAAATGTTGGGCAGCGGCGGTACAGCAGTCAATTTTTTAACTCTGGGTTTTGCAGTAGCTAGCATTTACTACCTGCTGCGGCCGGATGTTAAACAAGCATTTCGTGTCTGATTTCCTTTTCATTAACCGTACTGAATTCTGGGATCAAAAAAAGCATAGGAAATATCAACAGCCAGATTAATCAGTACAAAAGTTACAGCCACAAAAATTACTCCTCCTTGGACTATTGGGTAATCCCGTGTCAGAATACCGCTATAAATCCAAGAACCAATTCCCGGCCAGGAAAAAATCGTTTCAGTCAGAATAGCGCCGCCTAAAAGAGTGCCGAACTGCAAACCGATAGTTGTGACGATCGGCAAAAACGCATTTTTCAAAGCGTGTTTCAAAATCACCCAATATTCCGGTAATCCTTTCGCCCTCGCAGTGCGGATGTAATCTTGAGAAAGCACTTCCAGCATTGCAGAACGAGTGATGCGAGCTATAATCGCCAGAGGAATAGTTCCTAAAGTCAAAGCTGGCAGGATTAAATGGGCGATCGCATCCCGCAAAGCCACTAAATTCCACCTCAGCAAAGAATCCAAAATAAAAACACCCGTAATCGACTTAAAACCAAACCCCAAATCTACACTCATCCGCCCGCTAGGAGGCAGCCATTTCAGATAAACAGCAAACAAATAAATCAATATCAATCCCAACCAATACACTGGCAAAGATACGCCAATTAACGAACCACTCATGGCGATATTATCCAGCCAGCTATTTTTCCGAACAGCAGCCAAAATCCCCGCCGGAATTCCGATAACCAGTGCCACCAACATCGCCACCACAGACAGTTCAAAAGTAGCAGGCCAGCGACTTGTAATTTCATCAATTATCGGAATACCGCTAATAATGCTATTTCCCAAATCGAAGCGAAGTAAACTCCATAAAAAAGCCAAATATTGCAAAGGTAAAGGCTGATTTAAACCTAATCTCGCTTTCAAAATTTCCACCTGTTCGGGAGTTCCCCGTTCTCCCAAAAGCACTGTAGCTGGGTCTCCCGGTATCAAGTGCAAAAATATAAATACTAGCAGAGTGATTCCGAAAAGGACTGGCAATAGTCCCAGCAAACGTTTAACAATATACTTAGTCATAATTAAATTGGAGATTTGAGAACAAGAATATGAATAAAAAAGTAAATTTATGTAAAGGATGAGGAACCAAAGAGAACATATTTTGATCTACAGTGACATACTTACGTACATACTTACGTAGACATAGGCTGTTGTAAGAATTATTTTCTTTTGGGGTAAATCTGGCAGGCGATCGCACCAGACACAAACGAGCGATCGCACATTTAACTGCAATCTACGCATTTTGTGACATAAATTAATTGGTGAGGTGTATGATGCCTTCCTCAACAATATCAGCACGCGCGATCGCAGGTGCCGTTGCGGGTACAATGCCTGAAACCACACTGACTATTGGAAAACTAGCGCCTAACTTTGAATGGCTCAAGCAATTCGGCACACCCAAGGACGATCGCTTCAGCAGCACAGCACTTGAGAGTGCAGGCAATCTCTATCTGACAGGATATACCTATGACTTTTTGAGCGGCACAAATCCAAGTACAAATGCCTGGGTAACTAAATATGACAGCAGTGGCAGTCAGTCGTGGCTTAAGCAGTTAGGGGATAACTTGGCGACGGAAGTGAGAGTGGATAGTGCTGGCAATGTCTACCTGACAGGAAACACTGCTGCCGCTTCACCGCAGGGGATTTTTAATGATTCCGACGCTTGGGTAGCTAAGTATGACAACACCGGCAGCCAGTTGTGGCTCAAGCAGTTCGTCGTCACAACCCCTGATTTTAATGACTATCCCTCAGACCTCGCTGTCGATAGTGTCGGCAATGTCTACATTTCAGGAACAAGTGGCTATACAACTTCAGGTGCAGGTGGAGGCCCCAAAAGCGCTTGGGTAGCTAAGTATGACGACAGGGGCAACCAGTTGTGGTTGAAGGATGTCAATGCTGACACCCACGACATCTCCGATTGCATAAAAGTGGACAGCAGTGGCAATGTCTATCTGACAGGCACAAACTATAACTTTTCAAAAGGCTATCCACCGGATGTTCACACCTGGGCAGCCAAGTATGACAGCAATGGCAATCAGTTGTGGTTGAAGGAATTCCCGACTGCTGACTCTGACTACCGAGAAATCACAGCCCCCTCAGATTTAGGGGTGGATAGCGCTGGAAATCTCTACCTGACTGGAGAAACCAACGGCTCTTTGGGAAGTCCCAATGCAGGCAGTGAAGATATTTGGGCAACTAAGTACGACAGCAATGGCAATCAGTTGTGGCTCAAGCAATTCGGGACTGCTAAATCTGACTCCCCCTCAGACTTAGCAGTCGATACCGCTGGTAATGTCTACCTCACGGGCTCAACCGAGGGCGCTTTGGGAGACACCAATGCAGGCGGTCAAGATATTTGGGCAACTAAGTACGACAGCAATGGCAACCAGTTGTGGCTGAAGCAATTCGGGACTGCTGAATCTGACTCCTCCTCAGAATTAGCACTCGATAGCGTTGGCCATCTCTATCTCACGGGACAAACTAATGGCGCTTTGGGAGGTCCCAATGCAGGCGGTCAAGATATTTGGATTGCTAAACTCGGCACAATCACAGAGGTAGTCACACTAACGCCGACGCCTAGTTTTACACCAACTCCTACAACAACAACAACGCCATCTGTCACACCGACACCAAAGCCGACATCAACTCCGACGCCATCTGTCACGCCAACGCCCACTCCGACAACAACACCAACGCCATCTGTCACGCCGACACCAACGCCGACATCAACGCCAACGCCATCTGTCACACCGACACTAACGCAGTCCAATTCTGATCCAATTATCGGTACTGATGGCGACGATATGCTTGCAGGCGATCGCAGCAACGATACCATCAGTGGCAAACAGGGAAATGATACTCTCAGTGATCTTGATGGCAATGATGGAATGTATGGTCATCAAGGAAATGATTTTCTCGAAGGTGGTAATGGGGATGATAGCCTTTACGGTGGCAAGGGCAATGATACTTTGCTTGGCAATAACGGTGAGGATGTTTTATTTGGCGATCGCGCTTCTGACAGTCTCATTGGCGGTGAAGGGAATGATACTCTTTACGGCGGTAAAGGAAATGATACCCTATTTGGCAGCTTGGGAAATGATTGTTTAATTGGAGGTTTGGGGAGCGATCGATTCCTCTTAGGACTTGATGTCGGAACGGATACCATTTTAGATTTTGAAGACGAGAAAGATTTACTCACACTTGCTAGCGGTATCACCTTCTCTCAATTAGCAATTACTCAAAGTAACAGTGCAACTTTAATCCAGTTTGTGCCAACACGAGAAATCTTGGCATCTCTGAGTACGATATCGGCGAGTCAAATTAATGCTGCCGACTTCACTTTCCTCTAAAACATGACTTACCCATAAACTCTATCTGTAGGGTACATCTCGCTCTAACTTCTCAATTTTTGCTCACTTCCTCAAAAGACTCCGACCCCAAAGGACTCGGAATCCAACCTTGAATATTCTTGCGTTTGCCTAAAAGCGGCTGCGAATGTACGATCGGCAAACGTACAGCTTCCTCGTGCAAAATCTGGCTAACTTCCGCATAAATTTTCGCCCTAGCTGCTTTATCCCCACTCGCCCTCCCCCGATCCAAAAGTTCCAGAACTTTCGGATTTTTCCAATTTCCCAAATCCGCCGTGGAACCCGGCCCGAAGTGAGGATAATAAAAATTGTCCGGATCGCCATAATCTCCTGTCCAACCCAACATAAAAGCTTGAAACCCGGGAGGTTTGAGCCGATCGGCTAAATAAGCAGACCAATCCTTTGTCAGCAATTTTACCCGAATCCCGATCGCGCTCAAATCCGCCGCCAAAGCCTCAGCGATCGGCTTCGGCGTGGGAAAATAGGGACGGCTGACGGGCATATACCACAAATCCAAATCAAAACCGTTCGGATAACCGGCTTTCGCGAGCATTGCTTTAGCTTGCTGCGGGTTAAATTCATAATCTTTAACTTTATCCGACCCCGCCCAATTCAGCGCAGGGGGGATAAATTGGGAATCATGTTTTCCGAGTTCTCCCCAGAAAGCTTGGACTATTGCTGGCTTGTTAATTGTTTGGGCGATCGCCCGCCTGACTTCGGGTTTTGACAAAGGTTCGTAACTCGGATTTAAGGCTAAATAACCGACATTAAAAGAAGGTCGCACAACAGCTTCTAAATTAGCATCTCCCTGAACTTCTTTCAATTGATCCGGCGTTAAATCCACAGTAAAATCAAGTTGTCCAGCTCGCAACTGAGCCAATCTCGCCGCCGGATCGTCAACAAAACGAACTACCAATTGATTGACTTTTGGTGTACCCGTTTTCCAATAATTCGGATTTTTCTCCAAAACTATGCGATCGCCCGATCGCCATTCCTGAAACACAAAAGGCCCCGTACCCACCGCCAGCGACCCCGGAGTGCCGTATTTAGCACCCGCTTTTATCACCGCCGCCGGACTAGCCATCCCGAAATAAGCGGAACCTATCGCCGACGGAAAAGCAGCAAAAGGTCGATTCAAAACAAATTTAATTGTAGACTTATCAACAACTGCCACATCTTTTACTAAAGAATCTGTTTCTCCCTTAAACCCGCCAAAAAAATTTTTCCAAATCGGATAATTCTTGCCCACTTCTCGAAAACCGTTAGGATTTTTGGCATCCCACCAGCGATCCACATTAAACTTAACAGCTTCCGCGTCAAAATCCGTACCGTCGTGAAACTTTACCCCGGAACGCAACTTAAAAGTCCAAGTTTTACCATCTTTAGAACTTGACCATTCAGTAGCCAGACTCGGTTCAAGTTCGACAGTTCCCGGTTTAAAATCAGTCAAGCGATTGTAAATTTGGTCGATAACAATCACCGAATTGCCATCAGTAATATTTCCCGGTTCCAGATTTACCGGCGGCCCGCCCGCACCGTAAACTAAAGCCCCAGCCGGAACCGCAGCAGGAGTTGGCCCAGTTGGAGAATTATTGCTAACCGTGTTTGAAGGAGTGCCGCAATTTGATAAAATTACAGCACTCCCAAAAAATAAACCTAATAAAACTAAACGCCAGGATTTTAACAATCTCATTTCAATAGCTCCGGTTTAATAGTAAATTGTACTCATATCAATAAATTCTAATTTGCTCTTTCTCTCCCCTCTGTGGTCTCTGCGTTCTCTGCGGTTCATTTAGTAAATTCTATATTAACAACCCATCTAAATTAACAAACCAAATAGAGCACCCTGATGATATCATGCTGGATGGCAAAATCTCAACCCACACATTTACATTAGGTGACGCAACCAGCATGAAAGCCAACGTTTACGCCCCAGCTAGAGGGGTCATTCGATTTTAGATTTTAGATTGTAGATTTTAGATTTCCTCCATGAATCTGGGGGGAGCCTAAACATTCCTTTTGACACCCAAAATATTTTTGAATATCTGCCTATAACAACCCGATTCAGGATTCGCCAACATCAATATTTTTATCTTTCTCTGCGCCAAGAGCGCCCTCTGCGGTTCGTTGAAAAAAATTTACACTTCAAGCAATACGATGGCTATATGCGATCGCACCCACCCTACAAATCCAAACTTTCTTCACCAATACTTCCCAGTTCCCCGCTACCCAGCAACTCTTCCTCCTCTACCTCCTCACTCCCAGAGTCGAAACTTTCTACTACAAACGGCAAACCAGCCGCCATCAAACCCCGTTGAATCAGTTCCGGCGTTTCCTCAAACAAAACAAATAGCGGATGAACAGCCTCAGCTTCATCGCTGTAAATATGTCTGTAGCGGTACGGCATCACCCATTCGTAACCTTTATCCAGCCAAACCTGAGACTGTCGCCAGCGGCCAAGCAACTCAGAAAACTCTTCGCCCGGACGATGAATGAAAATCAAAATTTCCACTCCAATTTTAACTTTCCATTCAGGATCGCACATCAAAATCGCCAAATCGCAGGGCAAACAAACTGCCTGTCCGGGCGATATGCTAGTGCCGCCGCTTCCCGCATAAGAAACCCCGTCCCGCAAGCGCGCAATTGGCAAAGGAATTGTGATTAAACTCTCATGGGCGCGGCGGATACTCGGAATCATTTCCATGTAAACCCGATATTTTTTCAGCAGGGCGATCGCGGCCGAAGATTCGCTGTACTCTGCTAGTAAAGTCTCGTAATGTGATTGTTTAACAGACATTTTCAAACCAAAGAATAAGTAATTACTAATTGCTGCTAATTGCTAATCGATCGCTTCTCGTTACTAGGAAGACCCCATTGGTGACAACTTAAGCTCAAGTTCCCCCCTTCGGGGAACTGGATATTGCCTCCAGACCTTAGTGTGTAACGCGAACAGCGATTGAAGCATTGATGGCCATGGGCTACCAATGTCTGGAGAATGCTTACAGCATTTTTATTTACAAGGTTGGAGCCATTTGCCGTCTCAAGATTAAGCCCGATACAATGCCTCTTTGTTATTTTATGCCGCTCGCCTGAACTTCATGTGAGCCAAAAAGGTAATCTGGTATGTAAGGTGTGATTCTGGGAGTTCGCCTCAACTGAAGTGATCGCAGCGAGATTGCAAGAATTGCCGTCAATTCCCCAAGCTCAAGATCGCCATGCAGCAATCTTATAAATCATAAGATTGCTCATAAGTCAACCTAAAACCTAAATTTTTACAAAAATCGGCTAATTTTAAAGACTTGTTAAAGCAATGAGGGGTTGTACCCCCCAGGATTTAGAGTCAGATATTATAGATGCACCCTGATGGCTTTCCCGTTCCACAAGAACGGGATTTTTATTATTGGAAAGCCGGAGCGTTAAGTTTCACAATAGCTACTACAGATAAAATGACGTGGGGATGCCAAGATTAAAGATATAGCAGAGCTAAAGCTCAAACTAGGACGCCGATCTATCAAACCTCACCCCTAACTCTGCGAAATAACCCAAAGGCGGTAGCATAGTTTGGGAAACGGCATCAACTGAAGATGAACTTAGCGCCAGCAACAGTCCTGCAACAGGGCAAATACACAATTAACGCGACTTTAGGGATAGGAGGATTCGGCATCACTTACCGAGCTATCCACACCCATTTAAACCAAACCGTCGTACTCAAAACCCTCAACGAAAGTCTGCGCCAACACCCAGAATCTGCCCAATTTCAGCAGCACTTTATTGCCGAAGCCCAACGCCTGTCGCGGTGTCAGCATTCCAACATAGTCAGGGTAATCGACTTTTTTGAAGAAGCCGGACAGTCTTTTATTGCAATGGACTACATTCCGGGCCAAACTCTCGCCCAAATAGTCGAAACCGATCAGCCGCTGCCAGAAGCCCAGGCCCTGCACTATATTCGGCAAATAGCCTCAGCCGTAAGTACAGTTCATCACAGCGGATTGCTGCACGGAGATATCAAGCCAGAAAATATTATCCGGCGAGCTGATTCTCACGTAGTAATGTTAATAGACTTCGGAATTCCCCGTGGCTTTACCGTCGGCACCAAACAAACCCACACTAACTTGCTTTCCCCCGGATACGCGCCGATCGAACAATACCTCTATGACGGTAAATGTACACCGGCCACTGACATCTACGCGATCGCAGCCACCCTCTACTACTTACTCTCCGGCGTGGCCCCCGTAGCTGGACCCCTGCGCGATCGCATTCCCTTGGCCGAGTTGCGGCAATTTCAGCCCAACCTCAGCCCGGGAATCGAGCGAGCCATTCTTCAAGGACTCGAAATCGACCCCCACAACCGCCCTCAGACAGTGGAAAATTGGCTCACCATGCTGCAAGAAACAGAGCGAGTATCAGTAAAAAGAAAAGGCAAGCAAAGTCTCAGATTGCCCGCACCTCCCCCGCCACAGTTGACTTTTGTGGCGTTTGTGGTAACGGCTGCAATTGCAGGCTGGATGGGTTTTGACCTAGCATCCCACTACAACAGCACCAGTCTCAGCAATCGTCCCAAAAGTGAATCCTTCCCATCTCTCGAAGATTTGCTCAAATCCCGCGATTTGTCAGAGCCGATGTTCGGACAGCCGTCTGTCGAAAGCACCCCTCTCTACCCGATCGAACTCAACAAGCGTCCCAAACCCCCCTTAGACAGCAGCAACATTCCCGAACAGATCGACGAACCCTCAGAAACTAGCGCCGAACCTTCTGAGTCCCCAAGCCAGGAAACTCGCGCCCCAGAGCCCGAAGCGGAACCTGAGCCATCGCCGACGCCCGAGCCCGCAGAGGAGCCTTCTGAGCCCCCCATTCGAGAGCCTCAAACAGAAATCGAGTCAGCTCCCCAACCAGAAGCCGCACCAGTACCTGAAGTTGCGCCCCTGCCGCCAGATCCGCCCGCCACACCCGCCCCGCCTGCCCCTGAGAGTGCTAGCGCTGAAACCTTGCCGCCGTCGGAATCCCCGTCGCCAGTAATAGCCTCGCCGATCGAGCGATCGCCTGAGCCTGCGATACCGAGCCGCAGTGGCAACAATTCAGATAGTTCGATCGCACCTGATTCACCACCCCCTGTGGCAGATCCCACGATGCCTTTTCCCGAACCTGCGACAAATTAGTATGGTTTTTGTTGGTTCAAAGTGGGGACAAATACTTGGTTTTATGAGTCAGCAAATATCCGCTCAGTAGTTGAGATAATAAGGCCATACCTAACCAACGACTATCTTCCAAAAACTTCCGTCTAATCTGAAAATCCCAACAGTCGCCGTCTGAGTTTATCGAATATTTCCTATTCCCTCTGCAATCCAAATGCCCGCAAAAAAATGCAGGACTATGTTCTATTTTGATTTAAATTATGTTAGAATATGTGCGCGACGCTGAGGTGGTGTGATGTCGCGTATTAATACTGCCAAGCTGCAAACATTTTGGTACAAAGCAACCCAAACCTCGAATTTGAGCCAGTGTAAACGAGGCTTTTGGGCTAAGCCGGGGCGCGTTAGACTGTTCTAACTCTCAACAATCCCATCCCCGACAATGGGGTGTGAGTGTCAATTCCCCCAAACTTCCTTCCTTTGGGAGCAAGCATCATTGGGGACAAGCAAGTTATAATTTGTTGCGGAAGCGCACAGAGATTTTTTATGAGTAAACCCCCAGTTCATGCTTTTTTTGTAGGCAGAGCACTTGCCGAAGCATTGTACGAGCAATTAGAAAGCGCAGCAACCAACGCTTTCTCTGAACTCGGCAAATTTGACGCAGAACAAAGAGAACGCCTGCGGCAGTTCACAGATCGAGTTGTGGAGCGCGCCAATCGAGCTTCGGATGAGGCGATGCAGACCAGAACTGGCACTGTAAGCACCACCACCATTCAAGACATCCATCCTGCAGATTTGCAAGCGACTATTGACGAGCTGCGCGCCGAAGTGGCTCTGGTGCGATCGGAATTGCAGCGTTACCGCAGCAGTTTGCCATAGCGATCGATTCGACCGCAACTATTATTTACTACGTGAGCGCATGGCTTTGCGCTCCTGCGCTCCTACTTTCAATCAAAGCAACAACATAAAATAAGCAAGTTGGGAACCCAAGTGTCTGCTCTCATTGATGACTCTGTTAATCGCCAGCGCTCCCCCAAGCACACTGGCGAAGCCGATGAGCCAAAAACTGCTAGTAAATCCTACAAAAGTAAAGCTTATCGCTGGAATCGCGAAAAATACTCCCGGAAGCGGCGCTTCTTCGACATTTGGGCCTTTGTTTTGCTCTGGCTGGCTTCGCTGTGGCTCGACAGCAAAAATTGGAGCTACTGGGGAGGCGTGACTGAAGAAAAGAAAGTTGCCAGACGGCGCTTTCAAGCTATCTGGGTTCGAGAAACACTCTTGGATTTGGGGCCAACTTTCATTAAAGTTGGGCAGTTATTTTCTACCCGCGCCGATTTGTTCCCGGCAGAGTTTGTCGAGGAACTTTCTAAGCTGCAAGATAAAGTGCCTGCTTTTAGCTACGAGCAGTTAGAAGTAATTGTCGAGCAAGATTTGGGCAAGACAGTTCAAGAACTCTACCGCAGCTTTGACCCGGTGCCTTTGGCCGCTGCCAGTCTGGGTCAGGTACACAAAGCTCAACTGCATTCGGGCCCGGAAGTGGTGGTTAAGGTGCAGCGACCGGGACTGCGGAAGCTGTTCGAGATCGATTTGCAAATTCTTAAGGGAATTGCCCGATACTTTCAAAACCATCCTAAGTGGGGCCGCGGCCGAGATTGGATGGGAATTTATGAGGAATGCTGTCGCATTCTGTGGCTGGAAATTGACTATCTCCATGAAGGCCGCAATGCTGATACTTTTCGGCGCAATTTTAGCAACTGCGACTGGGTGCGGGTGCCGAGGGTTTATTGGCGGTACGCGGCTCCGCGAGTGCTGACTTTGGAATACCTGCCGGGGATTAAAATCAGCCACTACGAAGCTTTGGAAGCGGCCGGTATCGATCGTAAATTAATCGCTCAGTTGGGGGCAAAAGCTTATTTGCGCCAGTTGCTCAACGACGGCTTTTTCCACGCAGACCCACACCCCGGCAACATCGCTGTTAGTGCTGACGGTTGTCTGATTTTCTACGATTTTGGCATGATGGGGCAAATCCAGTCCAACGTCCGCGAAGGACTGATGGAGACGCTTTACGGCATTGCTTCCAAGGATGGACAGCGGATTATGGATTCTCTGATCAATTTGGGAGCTTTGGTGCCGACGGGTGATATGAGTCCGGTGCGCCGCAGCATCCAGTATATGCTGGACAACTTCATGGACAAGCCTTTTGAAAATCAGTCTGTGAGCGCGATTACCGACGACCTTTACGATATTGCCTACAACCAACCTTTTCGCTTCCCAGCTACTTTTACTTTTGTAATGCGAGCTTTTTCCACCATCGAAGGGGTGGGCCGAGGTTTAGATCCCGAGTTCAACTTTATGGAGGTGGCACAACCTTTTGCCATGCAGCTTATGACTAATGGAAATGGCCATGATACCAGTAGCAGCATTTTTAACGAAATCGGCCGTCAGGCGGCTCAGGTGAGTTCGAGTGCTTTGGGTTTGCCCCGCCGGATTGAGGAGACTATTGACAAACTCGAACAGGGAGATTTGCGGATTCGCGTCCGTTCTGCCGAAACAGAGCGCTTGCTTCGCCGCATGAGCAGCGCTCAAATGGGCACGAATTATGCTTTGCTGATGAGTGCTTTTACTTTGTCGGCGACAATTTTGTTTGTCAGCAATCAAGTCTGGCCGGCGGTCGCGGTTGCCGTGCTAGCTGCGGGTGCAGGGTTTGCTCTGCTGCGTTTGTTCAAGCGGATCGATCGTTTAGACAGGATGTCATAATTGTGCAATTTGGGATTTGAAATTTCAGGTTTGAGATTTCCCGCCAGCCAAAAGTTGACCTCGAATGTTAAGTTTTGGCTGGCTGACCACAGATTGCTGAAATTTACAATAATTACACGCTTTGATGCTAACAACCCTTTTGCTCCCTATTTTTATCGCCAGCTAAACCTCTGCTTTTTGGTAGAAATCCAGTTTTTTTTTGCAGGCGTCGCTTAATTTACTCGATTTACCGAAATTTTAAGACGGGATTACCATCATAGGATCTACAATATGAGGTCAAGGAAGCGCAGTTTTTCCAAAACTCACGATCGCAGGTGGCAGAAATTTAAAGTCCCCTTCGGGATTTAATTTTTGGCATAAAACATTGCACCACTTAAATTAAGCTTTTAACTTCGATGAGTCCAATCACCCAATCTATGAAACGCTCTTTCGCAGGTAAGACAGACACAGGGCTAGTTCGTTCCGTAAATCAGGATTCGTACTATATAGACTCTGATGGGCGATTTTTCATAGTGGCCGACGGAATGGGAGGACACGCCGGAGGTCAAGAAGCCAGCCGGATAGCGACTCAGGCGATTCAATCTTATTTGCTCGAACATTGGGAAGGGCCTGAAGATTCTCCGCTGTTGTTGGAAAAGGCTTTGTTGATTGCCAATCAAGCAATTTTGACGGATCAGCTCGACCACCCCGATCGCGCTGATATGGGGACTACGGCTGTGGTTTTGATGTTTAGGGATGAGGACAGACCTTGGTGCGCTAATATCGGCGACTCTCGCTTGTATCGACTGCACGGCTCTCGCTTGCAGCAGATTACTGAAGACCAGACTTGGGTGGCTCAGGCTGTTAAAAGAAAAGCCCTAACTCCCGATCAGGCTCGCAGTCATCCTTGGCGTCACGTTTTGTCCCAGTGTTTGGGTCGCGATGATGTGCGCGAGATAGATATTTTGCCGGTGGACGTGCAGCCTGGGGATCGCTTGCTGCTCTGCAGCGATGGCTTGACTGAGGAACTTTCCGATCCTTTGATAGCTTCGCCTCTGAAGTCGATTCGCGCCTGCGAGGGCGCTGCAAATGCTTTAATTCAAGCAGCTAAGGATAAAGGTGGACGCGATAATATTACTGTGGTGATCGTAACGATCGACCTCAAATAATATTCGATCGCCCGCTCCCACCCGACCATCTAAAATCGAAAAATTGAACAATCTAAAATCTAAAATCTAAAATTGAATGACCCGCGTTATCGGTTTGATCAGCGGCACGTCGGTGGATGGCATTGATGCTGCTTTGGTGGATGTGGTTGGTTCCCAAACAGACTTGAAAGTGCAATTGGTAGCCGGCAAGACTTTCCCTTATCCTGCTAATTTGCGATCGCAAATTCTCTCAGTTTGCAGTGGCTCAGCTTTATCAATGGCTGAACTAGCCGAATTAGATGATGCCATCGCCCAAGAATTTGCCACGGCGGCATTGACAATTCAAGCAGAATATGATATAGCCGAGTTAATCGGCTCTCACGGTCAAACCGTCTACCACCGACCTGCTGGGAAAGCCCAGAAACACAGCGCCGGTGGGTTAATGGGTTACAGCTTGCAACTGGGGCGGGGCGCGCTAATTGCGGAATTGACAGGAATTACTACTGTGAGTAACTTTCGATCTGCAGACATTGCTGCCGGGGGTCAAGGAGCACCCTTAGTGCCAATAGTTGATGCCTGCCTGCTGGCGGAACCCAATATCAGCCTCTGCATCCAAAATTTGGGTGGAATTGGCAATGTTACCTATCTTCCGGCCAGGGGAAAAGGGGAAGACAATGACGAGTCTGAGATTTTCAGTCTTGGGGATGGCATATCCGGCTGGGATACAGGCCCGGCGAATTCCCTGTTAGATTTGGCAGTGCAGCACTTCTCAGGCGGCACTAAGACTTGCGACGAAGGTGGAGCTTGGGCGGCATCGGGCACTCCCTGTCAAGCTTTAGTTGAGGATTGGCTCGCATCAGAGTTCTTCCGCCAAGCACCGCCGAAATCAACGGGGCGAGAGTTATTTGGTGTAGACTATTTTGACAGGTGTTTGGTCGAGGCCCAAGGTTACAACCTCAGTCCTGCTGACGTGCTGGCTACTCTGACAGAACTGACTGTTGCCTCGATCGTTCACAGTTACCAAACTTTCTTACCGGCTATGCCCGATCGAGTTTTACTATGCGGGGGCGGCAGCCACAATCTCTACTTAAAACGCCGATTGCAATCTCAATTGCATCCAGTACAAGTGTTGACTACTTCTGAGGCAGGCTTGAATGTAGATTTTAAAGAGGCGATCGCTTTCGCGGTTTTAGCCGCATGGCGGGTTCGGGGCATTCCCGGCAATCTGCCTCAAGTTACTGGTGCCCGGACATCGGTACTTTTAGGAGAAATTAACTCTTGTTGGCACAGTTGGGCGTGATAGCATAGAGTCTGAGGGACAACGGCTGTGCGTTGTTGCACCAGCATTGTAGCCAGCAGGAAAAGCATAGGAACAGCACTGTGGCTCACACGTTTTTAATGGAATCTGGCCAATGGACGCTCGAAGGAAGCTGGATTGAGCGCAATGGCGTGCCAATTACGGTTAAGGGCAAAACTTTAGTGAGCTGGAACCGAACAGATTGGTTCAGTATGGTGACCAAGCTCGTATTTCCTGGAGGCGATCGCGAAGAGATTATTTTGCAGTATCGAGGACACCTCAACAGCGATGAACGGCAGTATACTTTTGTACTCCAACACAGCGAACTCGCCCGCGTCGAGGGGGAAGGTTGGATTGCTCCCCAGTCGATCGTCCAGCGTTATTGGGTATTGGGAGACGAACGCCAGCGGCGGACGGGTTTTGATACCCTTCACCGGGTTGATGACAACCGCTACTACCAATCTAGCGGCATCATGTCTGGTCATTACTTGACGAGTACAATGGAGGCGACTCTGGAACGTCAGCCGGAATAACTCTTTCTAGAGTCCACAGTTGCCAGTTCTAGGGATTGATGTGAAAACTGAAGGTTTTGCTAGTCGGAGGTCGCGCTCAGATGTCCGACTAGGGCCATTGTTGTCAAACCTCATCCGCTGCAAATAAACACAAATATATTTAATTTGTTAAAAATTTTAGTTGGTTAAAAAATTAACACTTACTTATTATTAATAGTTATCCAATTTTCAAGTTGAGGCGCGATAAATTATCTTTGCACTCTCCAGTGGTGTCGAGCGACAAACTGCTGAGTTCGACTCCCCAATTCGAGTGAACTCCACAAAGAAACTTTCCAATTTTCCTCAAGTCTCTACACAGGTCTTCTAGCTTCTGCCTTCGAGTGACGCCCCATCACCCCCAACTCCTTTCCGCCTGAGGGAAGTGAGTAAGAGACGGAGGTCGCCGACTGCGACTCTTGGTTACTCAACACCTGGGTTAGGTTCTAAACCCCAGTGGTGTTTCAGAAAATGGCGGTACATGGTTTCTCGTAGCATCATTTGCTCGTAAAGCTTGACCAAAAACTCCTGAGCTTGTTCGCGGCTCATGTCACTTACCTGTGTTTTGAAGGAACACAGGCTAAATTGCTGTTCCAAAGACAATTCTGCTGGTTGGCTCATGACTTTGACTCCTCTGTAAGTAAAGGTGACTTAAAAGTGAACACCTGGATTAACCAGATTTGTAAGTTGTTTCAGCGATCGACCGTTGGTTTCGGGATGCCCGATTGCCCATTTGGCTTTCGTGTATATTACAAAAGGTAACAATCATTTGACAAAATTACCATCTGTCCTAAGAAATACCTTATTTAGGGATAGAGATGGGGAGATGTCTGCAAAAGTTCCTTCCGCAGGCATATACAAGTGTATCTACTTGTCAAGAGAAAAAAGGCTCAGTACGAACCAAAAGAATTGAAGCCGTTTATACCAAATCCGGCGGAGATTCTCAAAGGCGGGGGGAGAAGGGGAGATGAGGAGAGGGGGAGATGAGGAGAGGGGGAGATGAGGAGAGGGGGAGATGAGGAGAGGGGGAGATTGAAAGATGAGGATATCAGGAGAGGGGGAGATGAGGAGAGCGGAAGAGCGGGAGATGAGGAAATTGGGAAAATTTCTATTTCTCTATTTCTCTGTTCTCCCTTCTTCCTTCTTCCTTCTCCCTTCTTTCTTCTTCCGACGGACATCCGTTACATCCGTTACACAATCCGTTGCCGAACCTTATTCCTTGTCACTAATTCGAGACCCCGCCATCCTGCGGTGGAATGGCGATTCCGGGTCTTGAATTAGGAGCAGCGGGTGCAGGCGAAACAGGAGGAATACCCAAATTGGCCCCAGAGTTGTTAGGCTGCCCTGGAGCCGGGAGAGGAGATTGAAACTGATTTGGATTGAACTGCTGCTGCCCTGGAGCCGGGAGAGGAGATTGAAACTGATTTGGATTGAACTGTTGCTGCCCTGGAGGCACAGGAGAAGGAAGAGGTTGACCGGAATTGCCCATCGCAGGTGCCGCAGGAATGCCAGAATTGGGAAGCGAGGTATTGGGCAATGGGGAGGAAGCCGAACTAGGAAGAGTTGCCAGGGCAACTCGATCGCCCCCTACCTCTCTCAATTTGTCTAAAACCTCGACAACTTTGGCATATCTAGCATTTTGAGGAGCGTACAGTACCATCAACCCCGTAGGATTTTGGCTTTGGAAACTCTTTAAAACTCGATCGAGCTGTTGGTAATTAACAGGCAATTGATCGATATAAGTTTGCCCGAAATCGTCAATGCTGACAATCAGCATCTCTCGCATCTGCGTTTGTCCAGTCTTTGCTTTAGGCAAATCGACATTAATGGCTTGCTGGCGAGTCAGTTGCAAAGCCGCCAGCAGAAAAAACGTCAGAATGCAAAAGATCACGTCAATTAAAGGCACCAGCTCAATCCGTGCCTCTTCAGCAGGAGTATCTAGATTAATCTTCATCAGTTCTCAGGAGTTTTAATTATTAGAAGGTGAATCTTCAGCCGGATCGGAACCTTTCAATTTCGGCTCCCGATTCCGTTCTCCCGGTTCTTGAGAATTGAGAGAACGCCTGTTCAAACCATCGGAACCAAAAGAAGAATTGCTGTATTCTGCACCGGGTGCTCGACCCTTAGCATTAGCAGCAGGCCAGTATTGCCTGTAAAGCAATTCCAGTTCATTTCCCGCTTTGCGAAATATTTTTGCCTGGTTGAACAAAAAAGCTTGAAATATCCGATAAAACACCAAGGTAAAAATTGCTACTACCATCCCACTAGCAGTCGTGATCAGCGCCTCGCTAATCCCCAAAGTTACGCCTGTTGTTGCCGCCGTGCCGATGTCGCCCAGACGGATGGAACTGAGCGAGTTAATCAAGCCCAAAACTGTTCCCAGCAAGCCCAGCAAAGGCGCCAGAGCGATCGTAGCTTCTAAGATTTTGTCGCCGCGGCGCATCGAAGCCAACTCTTCATCGGCTGCTGCTTCGAGTGCGAGTCGAAATAAATCTGGTTCGGGATTGTAGAGTCGCAGAGGTGCAGAAAGAAATCGCCCGATCGGCTGTCGGTTAGCTTGTCTGGCAATCTCGTTAGCTGCCCCCCAATCGCTGCGAGCCGCTTCCAGAATGCGGTTAACTATCTGCTTTTCTTTGCTCAGAAGGCTTGCCCAAAACCACAAGCGCTCGATAATGGTACTCAAAGATAAAATCGATAACACCAACAGGGGCCACATGGCGGGGCCGCCTTTTTGAAACAGTTCTTGAATATTCACAATATTTTTGCTCCTGCAGTACCCGCTAACTTTTGCTTCTGTTCTACTTTTTTTAACAAATCTAAGGCCATTTAATTTTAGCGATTAATGTACTCAGGACTTACGCACTCGTGAGTAAAGAAAGCCGGTTTTGCGAACAGGGCCTTGGGGTGCAACGAAGTATTTTCGTCGAGGAAACCCGGTTTCTGGGTAAGTCTTGGTACTGTTTTCTAGTGCCTACGGGCGATGGGCGGCGACTTCCTCACAATTCCTCTAAGTCTTGACACATATCTTGGAGTGACTGGTGTTGAAGGCGGCGGGAAGAGCGGCGATATTTTTTAGTTTGCAACTTCGGTTCGTAATGCTGCGTACCATCCGACTTGGTTTGCTGCTTCAAACTCGATTCGGCGCTACTAGAGTTTTGCTCTTGTTGCTGGCGGACGATCGCCTCTTCGAGAAAATTCAAGTAATACTCATAGCGCTCCCAAGAGCCCCGCACGACACAGTTAGGTTCATCTCGGTGCGAACAGTCGCTAAACTGGCAGCTACCCAAAGCCAGCCTCTGGCGCGCTTCTGGGAAATATTCCGCTAACTCTGAGGGGTCGCATTCGAGAGCAGGCTGATTAAAGCCCGGAGTATCGGCCAAAAGTCCGCCACCGGGGAGTTCAAATAGTTCAACGTGGCGAGTCGTATGGCGCCCGCGGCCGAGTTTGCCAGAAACAGCGTTCACTCGGAGGTTCAGGGCCGGGATCAGTTGGTTGATCAAGCTGGACTTGCCAACCCCAGAAGGGCCACAAATTACCGTTATTTTTCCTTGCAGGTGGTCTTGAAGCAAGTTCGGCAACGGGCTATGTACGGGGTTTAACGGATGTAACGGCTTGACCGAATTTGGAACTTGGGGGTTGCCCTCATAACTCAGCAGAGATGGCTCTATTTTTTCCACTAACTCATGGAAAGCTGGTTCCGCTTTAAAAACTTCATTTTGACCATTAGCGGGGGCTTCCTGAACTCCTGCACCGCTGCGGACGCTAATAAACATTGGTTCGTAGCCCCAGCCTGAAAGTCGATCGCGCCACTGTTCCAACTCATCGGGCGTGACCAAATCGCATTTGTTCAGGCACAAACTCACCTCTAAACCTGTAGATTCGGCCTTGACTAAAAACCGAGTTAATGATGCGGGATCTAAGTCTGGTTCAGCAAGGGCAAAAACAAGGAGAATGCGATCGGCATTAGCTACAGGTGGGCGGTTGAGTTCTGTTTGGCGCGGGAATACTTCAGAAATTGCACCACGGCGATCAGTCCAGTCCGGTTCGTCTACCACCACCCGATCGCCCACCATCACCTGTTGGCCAATTTTTTTGAGTCGAGTGCGACGAGTGCACAGGAGAATCGGAGAATCAGCGAGGGGAGCTTTTTTCCCGTCAATGGAGACTTCGGGATCTAACCTCACTTGATAGAAGTTAGCCTGAACAGCAATTACAGTACCGACGATCGAGGGTGAATTCAGGCTCATCCTGCTTCCTTGTCTTCTGGGCGCTGCACTTTCATTGAAAAAAAGCCCGACTCCGGCTCATCCGCGACAAATTGCGTTTCCAGAATCTGGTACCCTTCCATTTTGAGACTATCGGGCACTTGTTCGATCGGCTCCCCAGCATCTAGCCACACTTCCAAAACTGCTCCCGGTGCCATTTGCTCCAAGCGCAGTTTAGTGCGGACAAAATTCAGAGGACACGGAGTACCCCGCAGATCGATTTTGGCATCTGGGGATTTGGGATTTTCAATTTTGGATCTTGAATTCATAATGTTTTTGGCAATCTCAAATCCTGAAAGCCTTAGTTTTTTAAACAAGTTGCCTGGAAACTGGAGAATCTAAAATTTTGTGTCCCATTGGACACAGAATATTATTCT
The DNA here is from genome assembly GCF_036700465.1 of Microcoleus sp. T3_A4. NCBI lineage: Bacteria > Bacillati > Cyanobacteriota > Cyanophyceae > Oscillatoriales > Microcoleaceae > Microcoleus > Microcoleus sp. T3_A4. The sequence goes on from NZ_JAUBOY010000022.1 coordinate 44,128, forward strand.
TTCTGAAAAAAGTGAGCGCAATTGCGCTCACTTTTTTGAGCGCTGCTGAAACGCAATGCCCAGGAAGCGTCCCACCTGAGATTTTTGTGAGCAATTGCACACAATTTTTTGACAGATATTAAAACAAATGGCTGGGGAATCCTGAAACAGGAAAATTTGACACCAATTGGTGTCAAAAATTGCTTATTTCTGAAACAAATTGCCCAGAAATCCTTCTAAGCCACCTTTACCGGTACGATCGCCCTTCAGCTTAGCAAGCTGCATCAGCAATTCCCGTTCCTCGGCCGTCACCTTAGTCGGAATGTCAATCGACACGGTAATCAAATGATCGCCACGACTGACTGGATTTCCCAACCGAGGCACCCCTTTTTTCTCCAAAGTCAGAACAGTATTCGCCTGAGTTCCGCTAGGAATCAACAATTCCGTCGGCCCGTCTACGGTTTCAACTTCCAACCGGCACCCCAAAATTGCTTGCAAATAACTAATCTTAACTTCCGAGCTAACGTTAGTGCCGTCGCGCTTAAATAGCGGGTCTTCATTCACCGCCAAGAACACGTAAAGATCTCCAGGCGGCCCGCCCAGTTTGCCGGCATCCCCTTCATTGGAAACGCGCAAGCGAGTACCGTTGTCAACCCCAGCCGGAATTGTGATTTTAAGCTTTTTCATCACTTCTTTCTGGCCTCGGCCGCCGCAAGTTTCGCACTTATCCTCAATCACTTGCCCGGTGCCGTTGCAAGTAGGGCAAACTGAAACTTGAGTAAAGCTGCCGAAAGGAGTGCGGGTAGCGCGTCGGACTTGACCGCTGCCGGTACAAGTCGAGCAGGTTTGGGGTCGGGTTCCCGGTTTCGCGCCAGTCCCGGTGCAAGTCTCGCAGGTTTCTAGATGCTTGATGCGGAGTTCTTTTTCCCCACCAAACACTGCTTCCCGAAAATCCAGTCGCAAATCGAGGCGCAAATCGTCTCCGCGCACCGGTCCGCTGCGCCTGCGACCTTGCTGTTGTTGGCCACCGACGCCTCCCTGAAAGCCCTGAAAAAAGCTTTCAAAAATATCGGCAAAGCTGTCACCAAAGTCTTGGAACCCAGGTGCACCTGCACCGCTGACGCCTGCTTCGCCGAAACGATCGAAACGGGCGCGGGTTTCTGGTTCTGAGAGTACCTCGTAGGCGCGGTTAATTTCTTTAAACCGCTCCTCGGCACCGGATTCTTTGTTGACATCTGGATGGTACTTGCGAGCTAGGCGGCGGTAAGCACGCTTAATTTCTTCTTTGTCTGCGCTGCGAGAAACGCCTAATATTTCATAGTAATCACCGGCCATAGAGCTGCTTGCCTGGAGGTAAATAACAAAAAGTGTACGAAAAAGAAACGGGCTACCTTTCCTGAAACTACAGATTAAAAATCAAAAATTCTCATTGTTAATTTTTAACTTTTAATTTTTAGCTTTTCTGTTTTAAAGGAAAGGATTCATATCATCAACTTCTGGTTCGGGAACCTTCTGTTTTTGTTTTGACTGTGGACTTGGCTGTGGATTTGGCTGTGGATTCGACTGTCGTTTTGACTGTCGCTCCGGCTTTGGTTCCGGCTTTGGTTCCGGCTTTGGTTCCGGTTTTGATTCCGGCACCACCAGCAGCTCTTCTTTCAGCAAAATGCTGTCGTCGTCCGCTTTAACCTCTTCTGGTTCTGATGATTCTACTTCTGACATCATCTCGCTTTCAACAACAGCTCCTGACGGGGCTACCCCGCTGCGGGCTTGGTCGTAGACTGCTGTCCCCAGCGAGTATAGCAGTTGCTTGAAAGATTCGATTGCGGGCGTGAGTTCCTCGACTGTGATGTCGGGGTTAGTCATCGCTGCCCGTAAGGCTGCTGCGGCTGTTTCCGCTTCGGCCTTAAGCTCGTCGCTCAGCAGTTGCGCGTTGGTTTTTAAAGTTACACCACAATTATAGACGAGGGAGTCAGCTTGATTTTTGAGTTCGACGAGTAGAGCGCGCTTGATGTCCTCGTCGGCGTAAAGTTCGGCTTCTTGTCGCATCCGTTCGACTTCGGTTTCGCTCAATCCCCCTGTATTGGAAATTTGGATGCTTTGTTCTTTTCCGGTTCCCTTGTCTTCAGCAGCCACTTTGAGAATCCCGTTGGCATCGATTTCAAAGGTAACTTCGATTTGAGGTACGCCGCGGGGGGCTGGGGGAATGCCTTTGAGCAGGAATTTGCCGAGACTTTTATTGTCTTTAACCAATGCCCGCTCGCCTTGGAGTACGTGAATTTCTACCGAGGTTTGCCCGTCTGCCGCCGTGCTGTACATTTGCGATCGGCTGGTGGGAATAGTTGTATTGCGCTCGATAACTTTGGTGAATACCCCGCCCAAGGTTTCGAGTCCCAGGGAGAGCGGCGTCACATCGAGCAGCAGCAAGTCTTTGACTTCACCACCCAACACCCCGGCTTGAATTGCCGCGCCTACCGCTACAGCTTCGTCGGGATTGACCGATTTATCGGGAGAAACGCCCCCAAAATACTTGCTAATTGCCTTTTGAACTGCCGGAATCCGGGTTGAGCCTCCCACTAAAATAATTCTGTCTATGTCTTTGGGGGTCAAACTTGCGTCTTTGAGGGCTTGAGTCACCGGATCGATCGTCGCTTGCACCAAATGAGCCACCAGTTTTTCAAACTGAGCTTTGGAGAGTTCCATTTCCAAATGCTTCGGCCCTTTTTCGTCAGAAGAGATGAAAGGCAGATTGATTGAGGTGGATTCCCGGTTGGAGAGTTCGATTTTCGCTTTTTCGGCAGCTTCTCGGAGGCGCTGCAAAGCCATTTTGTCTTGTGAGAGGTCACTGCCTTCTTGAGTCCGGAAAGCTTCTACGAGCCACTGGACTATGCAGTCGTCAAAGTCATCTCCTCCCAGATGGTTGTTACCGGAGGTGGCGTTGACTTCAAAAATTCCGTCTCCCAGTTGCAGGATAGAAACGTCGAAAGTACCGCCGCCCAGGTCAAATACCAAGATTTTCTGTTCTATATTTTGCTTGTCGAGCCCGTAGGAAAGGGCTGCCGCCGTCGGTTCGTTGACGATCCGCAAGACTTCTAGGCCCGCGATCGTACCGGCGTCTTTAGTAGCTTGCCGTTGGGCGTCTGTGAAGTAGGCTGGCACTGTAATCACGGCTTGGGTAACAGTTTGTCCCAAATAAGCTTCAGCATCTTGCTTGAGCTTTTGGAGTACCATTGCCGAGATTTCTTGGGGAGTGTGAACCTTGTTCCGAATTTGGACGTTAACGGTATCGTCTTTGCCTTTTATACAGGTATAGGGAGTCCGCGCTCGTTCTTCTTCCGTGTCGTCCCACCGCCGTCCGATAAATCGTTTGATACTGTAGACAGTATTTACAGCATTAGTTACAGCTTGCCGCTTGGCTAGTTGACCTACTAAGCGATCGCCCGCCTTGCCGAATCCTACTATACTCGGAGTTGTACGGCCGCCCTCGGAATTGGCGATCACGACGGGTTTACCGCCCTCTAACACAGCTACGCAACTGTTAGTTGTGCCTAAGTCAATTCCAATAATTTTTCCCATAGCGCCTCATAAAACTTTGTGGGATGTTTGGAAATCTCCAACTACAGGTTGGGAGATGAAAAACGACTCAGCTTGTTTAAACAAGCATTCCCAGACTAGATTTGTAGGAAATAAACTTGATGTCCTAAAGCAGTATCAAAGACTGCTAAAAACATTTTTCAGAATTTTTGGATAAAGCGCTGACCTGCTTTTAGTCATCTTTAATTAAAAAGAAGTTGGTGAGTCGGCCACCTTGGACCCCCCGAATTCTATTCGGGGGTCAGTGACTTTGAGGAATGCAGTAGCTTATCTCCCGATTAACCTTCTGAACTATCGGGATTTTCATCTGAGGCTACCACAGATAGCCCAGCCGCTGCAACTTTCACTTTGGCGTGCCGCAAGACGCGATCGCCCAGAATGTAGCCGCGTTCTAGTTCTTGGATAATTGTTCCTTCCTCGTGTTCGTCAGTTGGCTCGCTCAGCAGAGCTTCGTGGAGGTTGGGGTCAAACTGTTCGCCTTCGGGGCGCATCGGAGAAACCCCGATTTGCTTGAGGCCGTCTACCATTTGCTTGTAAACGCTTTGGTAGCTTTTGTGAATGTTCATTTCGCCATCGGTTTGCGGCTTGATGTGCGATCGAGCGCGCTCGAAATTGTCAATTACCGGCAACAGGGGTTTGATCGTGAGACACCTTGCCTGTAAATCTAGCTCTTCTTTTTCCTTTTGGGTACGCCTGCGGAAGTTTTCAAAATCTGCTGCTAGGCGGAGATTTTGATTTTTCAGTTCTTCTAGTTGAGCGGATGCGGCTTGCAACTGAGTTTTTAAAGCCTCTTTTTCCTCGTTTGCCTGGGCCAGTTCCTTCTTCCAAGGCTCCGCCGCGTCTGCAGTCGGAATGCTGGTTGAACTGCCGGTGACGGTTGGCCCCGATGCGTTTGCTGGGGTGCGATCGCCCTGAGCACTTTGATAAGCTCGAGCAAGTTCGAGCTCCCAATCCGCCGATTCGTTCGAGTTTCCTGATGCCGCCGGATTTTCGCTTGCCATTGGCGAACCCTCTGGGGTGGTTTCCCCAGTTGAGTTAGGATCTTGATCTTGCTGTTTTTCCTCGTCCATCATAAAAAATATTCGGTAAGTGGGAAACTCAGAGTCTTTAGACCTGAGAGGAAAACGACTCGGCGGTTTCAACCGCCTTGAATCCCCTTTCGGGGTTAGAGGGGTATGGTTGCCCCTCCAATGGAGATACAGTTGTCTCCTTTCTCCCTTGCGGGGTAATGTTCGCCTCGACCTGGTTATAAAGGCTTGTTAGACCTGCAACACTGTTTCAGTGACTTTAAAACTGTTTAATTGCAGATGACAGAGCGGAAAACTGGCGTCGCACTCTCCGGTGTCGTGACCTGAATAACGTCTCCTCCTGAGAGGGGTCTGGTCAGAACAGCTTGTAATTTCTTACAAGCTCAGTGGCTTTAGCCCTGAGTTCCTGACAAAAGCTGCGCGACAGAACCCTATCAATTCTAGCAGATACAGTTAACCCGGTAAATCTAGAGGACTGGAATTTACTATGTATGGCACAATGTGAAAAGAGGAAAACTCGCCAGCTCTGGAGACATTGCTCAAAGCTTTCCATAAAATATTCAAAGACCCGTTTAGATATTTACGTATAATATGGCAGCAATGGAGGCAACCCAACGTTTGTTGGTTCCTCATTTTTCATTAACGCGATCGCCTTTGCCACAATTTTTATAAGTATATTTTGCTGTTAAGTCTACTACAATATTTCCCACCTAGGAGGCTTGATGTTTCAAGGTTTGCTTAAACGATACTGACTTAAATTATCATCGATCAGGCTGTTTTAGTTGCAAGCTGATGCTGGCATTTATTACCATTTGCTGAGTTTTCCAAGTCAGGAGAAAAAGGAATTTGTATTGAGTGAGTAAGTAGTTAACTGTGTGCTTGTGTAACTCAGATACTAGGTTGTTAATCTTGATGCGAATTGGGGCTGTGGTTTTTCTGATTCGATACCGCCGAAGTCGCTTGAAATCTCGAATTTTGGCCAGTCAAATGATAGACATTAGCTGGTGTGGCGGAGGTGCTCATCTTTAAGTACGATTGATATCTAGTTTGCCTCTTCCCAAGATTTTGGAACCGTCAAGCTTACGTCATAAAGGTTCGGACACCAGGGTAGAATCAAAGTAATATTTACTGACCCAAAACTAGAGTAGCTCAAAATTTGCCCTGGGAACTCATGCAGCCGACGATCGGGCAGTGACCGATCGCAGATAATTAATCAAAATATATTTCACAAGGGCGATCGAGGCTTTCGTAAAAGCTATCATCACAGAACATAGCTCATCTTTAATTTAGTACAGCTAACCGCGCCACCACGGACGGTGTAATTTGAGCAAACAATTTGGGAAAATAGAATTAGCCTGGGAAGGGGGCACACCCCGCCCCGCTTTTCTCTCCCGGTACGGGGAATCCCCAAGTGATGTGCCCTGACGCTATAACGAGAGTATCCCGCAAGTTAATCAAATAAGTAAGCAACTTAGCACTCAACGAACAAGATTTGATGGCAAGCATCGGCAAACCCCTCCAATGTCTCGTCAATTTGTGGACGAAGCTTAGAGGTGACTACGAGCTTACACTTGAGAGATAGGGATTGAGCAACAACATGATAGCTGATCCATAAGCAAAGAATACGGGGGTTAAAACCCCGCGTTGGTTTTCCTCTCAGCACTCTTTGTGACTGAGTTTCCCACCTATTGAGTGTTTTTTATGACTAGCACATCCGCGCCTCGATCCACATCGATAGTTGCTCTAAGCGTTTTTACTCCGGCTCTCACCAAGATGATTCAGTCGGGTTACGTCAACGGCGAGCAAGTCAAGCAAGCTCAAATTGAAAGCCAGAAGTCGGGCAAGCGTTTGACGGAGGTATTAGAAGCACTTACCGGGCAGCCGTTACCCCCAGAATTGCTGCGACTTTACAAGAAGCAGCAGATGTTTGAACGGAAGATAGTCTACGGGGTTGAAGCATTTGACCCGGAGATGAGCGAAATGTCTAACGAGCAACTGGGACTTATGCTCGAGACGTTGAAGATTTCGCTCGACATTTGTCACCAAGGTCGGTTTTTACCCGTAGCGAAGACGGAAACTGAGCCGGCGGCGGTTTTAGTGGCAATGGTAGATCCCGACAACCTCAACGCCATAGAAGATTTGCGGCGGATTTTACAGCCTCATGGCTTGGCTTTGCAGCGGCGAGTGATTACGCCGGACGACTACCAGGACATTACTTCTGCTTACCAAGACGAACAAGTTAAGAGGGAAGCTAAAAAAGCTGAAATCGAAAAACAGAGAAAGATGGATTTAGGGGAGGGAGATTTTGGCGAGCTCTCCCTAGAAGAGGAGAGTAGCGACCAAGAAGACCTCGCTAACACATTGGACGATGCTGAGGCGGCTCCCGTAATTAAGGCGGTCAATATCATTTTGGCTAAAGCTTTGTCGGAAAAGGTGTCTGACATCCACGTAGAACCTCAAGAAGAGTTCATGCGGATTCGGATGCGGAAAGACGGGGTGCTGCAAGAGTATTTCCGGTTTCCCAAGCAGGTAGTCGCATCGATTACCGCTCGTTTCAAGATTATTGCCAACCTGGATATTGCCGAACGCCGACAAGCTCAAGACGGCCGCATCCGCCGGGTATTTGAGGGACGCACGGTGGATTTCCGGGTGAATAGCTTGCCTTCCCGGTACGGCGAAAAAATCGTGCTGCGGATTTTGGACAGTTCCAGCACTCAGTTGGGTTTGGGTTTGTTAATCTCCGACGAAGAAACTCTGGCTTTAGTGCGAGAGAGTGCTAGCCGTCCGTTCGGACTGATTTTGGTGACGGGGCCGACGGGTTCGGGCAAGTCAACTACTCTGTACTCGATTCTGGCGGAACGGAACGATCCGGGGGTTAATATCAGTACGGCGGAAGACCCGATCGAATATGCTTTGCCAGGAATTACCCAATGTCAAGTAATTCGGGAAAAAGACTTGACTTTTTCCAACATTCTGCGGGCATTTTTGCGGCAAGACCCTGACGTGATGCTGGTGGGGGAAACGCGGGACAAGGAAACGGCCAAAACTGCTCTGGAAGCTGCTTTGACGGGACACTTGGTGCTGACGACGCTGCACACGAACGACGCGGCGGGGGCAGTGGCGCGTTTGGCAGAAATGGGCGTAGAACCGTTCATGGTTTCGGCCGCTCTGTTGGGCGTGTTGGCTCAGCGTCTGATGCGGCGCGTTTGCGACAAATGCTGCATTCCTTACCAGCCTACTGCTGCAGAACTCGGCAAGTACGGTCTGTCGGCTTCTCAAGAAATTGATCTGACTGTTTACAAAGCCAACGTTGTACCCGTGGAGGAAAGGAAGGAACTCGCAGAACGCGAGCAACTTTGTCGGAAGTGCGCCGGCCTAGGCTACAAAGGACGGGTAGGGGTTTACGAATTCCTGAAAAATACTGAGCGGCTTCAAACTCTGATCACTCAAGGAGCTCCCACAGAGCAAATTAAGGAAGCAGCAGTAGAAGAAGGGATGAAAACGCTGTTGGCTTACAGCTTGCAATTGGTGCGGGAAGGCGCGACTACCTTTGAAGAAGTCGAGCGTGTGACGTTTACTGACTCGGGGCTGGAGGCGGAAATGAAAGCCAAACGCAAGCAGGGACTTACCTGCAAAACTTGTCAGGCGGAATTGAAGCCGGAGATGCTGGATTGTCCGTACTGCTTGACCCCACGCTTTTTGGATTGATTCAGCAGCAGTTAACTGTTGACTATTAACTGTTGACTGTTAACTGAGCTAGATTGGTCAATAACTATCAATTTGATCGAGGAGAGGTATCTATGGGTCTGATGATTGAAGACGTACTGGAGTCCCTGGTAGAGCAAGGGGGTTCGGACATACACATCCAAGCGGGCGCGCCTATATTCTTCCGAGTCAGCGGTAAACTAACTCCTCAGACGCAATACGGCGACATTCTGTCTGCTGAGGAAGTGCAGATCCTGATTTTCCAAATGCTCAACAATATGCAGCGCAAGCAGTTGGAAATGGAGTGGGAACTCGACTGCGCTTACGGCGTTCGGGGATTGGCTCGGTTTCGCGTCAATGTCTACCGGGAGCGGGGTGCTTGGGCTGCTTGTATGCGGGCTCTAGCTTCTAAGATTCCTAACGCAGATGCTTTAGGCGTGCCGCAAATTTTGCGGGATCTGACGGAAAGACCCAGGGGTATGCTGTTGGTGACGGGACAAACGGGTTCCGGGAAAACTACTACGATGGCGGCTTTGTTGGATCTGGTCAACCGGACGCGGGCGGAACACATTCTAACAGTGGAAGATCCGATCGAATATGTGTTTCCTAATATCAAGAGTTTGTTTCACCAGCGCCAAAAGGGCGAAGATACTAAGAGCTTTGCTAATGCGCTGAAAGCTGCTTTGCGCGAAGATCCTGATGTAATTCTGGTGGGGGAAATGCGGGACTTGGAAACGATCGGTCTGGCAATTTCGGCGGCAGAAACTGGTCACATGGTGATGGGAACGTTGCATACTAATTCGGCGGCTGCAACGATTGATCGGATTTTGGACGTGTTCCCGCCCATTCAACAACCTCAAGTTCGCGCCCAGGTGTCTAACTCTTTGGTGGGAATTTGCAGCCAAAATTTGGTAATAAAAGTTGGGGGCGGCCGCTGCTGCGCTATGGAAATCATGGTAAATACTCCAGCTATGGCTAACTTGATCCGGGAGGGCAAAACTCCCATGATTTACTCTCAAATCCAAATGGGGGCAAAATTGGGTATGAGGACGATGGAAATGGCCCTCGCTGAACTTTACAAGAGCGGTAAAGTCACTTGGGAATCGGCAATGGCCAAGGCTTCTAAGGCTGACGAACTCGAACGCTTGATCGGCCCGGCACCTGTTGGTAGCGCCCCGGTAAAAGCTCATTAGTTCCGTCAGCAGTCATTAGTCAGGAGTTCGCAGGCTGAATTAATGACTGATGAGTCATAACTTTTAATAAATTTTCAGAGGTGAGCTGTGGCTACCAACGTTATCCGCCAAAAACCGAAAGGTGGCTTTGATTTCAGTAAGATTCAGGAGCAAATTGAATATAACCTTACCAGTCTTACTGTTAAGGATATGGCTATTTTTGCTCGTCAGTTTGCGGCTATGTTTAATGCAGGGGTGGCGATCGTTAGATGCCTTTCCGTGCTGCACGAGCAGTGTTCTAATGCTAAACTGAAGCGAGCGCTCAGGAGCATGAATGCTGACGTGCAGGAGGGGATAAACTTGGCAGAGGCAATGGCTAAGTTTCCTGATGTTTTTGACCAACTGTTTATCAGTATGGTGGCGGCGGGTGAAGTCGGCGGGGTGCTCGATGAAACCCTAGACCGTCTGGCCGTGATGATGGAAAAAAATCACAAGACGGAGGCTGAAATTAATTCGGCGATGTCTTATCCGAAGACTGTGTTCTTTATTGCGATCGTGATTTTTTTCGCAATGACCATATTCTTGCTACCAACTTTCGCTAAAATCTTTAAGGATATTGGTGCAGATTTGCCGGCTTTTACGGTGTTTATGCTGGCAATTAGTGCATTTTGTACGGCTTGGCCTCCCATCCAACAGATAACAGTTATTGGGGTGATTATAGCGCTAAAAATTGCCTTCGATCTGTACTACAAAACTCCAATAGGTCGCCTACAAATTGATAGGATTGCCATGAAATTACCTATTTTTGGCGATTTGATCGAAAAATCTGCTGTGGCTCGGTTTTGCGTAATATTTGGGTCGCTGACGCGATCGGGCGTGCCAATTCTCAATTCTTTGGAAATTGTGCGAGATGTGGCGGGGAATCAGGCGATATCTAATGCGATCGAATATGCGAGACAGGAAATTCAAAGCGGCGGCATGATCAGTATTGCTTTGCAAGAACAAGCTGTTTTTCCGTCTTTGGCCATTCAAATGATGGCAATTGGCGAGGAGACAGGGGAACTTGACAAGATGCTGATGAAAGTTGGCGCTTTCTACGAAACGGAAGTGGAAGAAGCAGTAAAAGGACTTACCAGTATGCTAGAACCTCTGATGATTGTTGTCGTCGGTGGCATCGTAGGTTCGATTTTGCTGTCGATGTATCTGCCTATGTTCGCAGTGTTCCAGAAGCTGTAAAAAAGGGCTAATGAGTTATTAGTTATTAGTTAGTAGCAATTAACGCCTGACCAATGACTATTTCAATCGTCCCCAGGCTCTGCCTGGCCAGACTTTTGGAGGAGGCACATCCTCGATTAAAAGGAGAAAACAATTTGGAGGCTCTGCCTCCAAATCTTCCTTACCAGGGTCTTTCCATTGGTGACAAGTTACGAAAATGTCACAAAAGTCAAGTAGGATAAGCAGACAGATTTAAATGCTGCCTAATCCTGGCTTTACGCTTCAGGGTAAACGCATCTTAATTTGAACCCAAAATATGCTACAGTTAAATCCGAATAAATTTCAATGTAGTTATTGTAGTTTATGGGTGCTATCAAGGGAAAAAGGTTTGACCCAAACTTTAAATCACCAACAAAACAAACAAATTCATTGCCTGGGGCGAATATATTAAATGCCAGTTTTTTAGAAGAAAATTTTGCCAATTTGAACGATCCCAGAATATAAAGAATAAAAAAATATTCAGAGATTTTACAGGGTAATCGCATCTTAATTAATCTATAATGATCAGGGAAATTTTTAAAATATTTGACAGCATCATTCAAGCGCAGCTCATAAACTAAGGAATGAAAATTGAGTGTGATGCTGATAGCAAGCTAAGCACGCTCGCTGGGGTTCCACCTCGTTGATTTATCTCCATCACGTGGTTTTGCCTAGGGCGTGTTTTCAAACTATAACCACAACACAATCCAGGCGATCGTAATCATGGCTGTATAATTGGCAGTCAGCTTCTTATATCGAATAGCGATCCGACTCCATTACTTGAGTCGCTTGATAGCACGTTCCAGAATGTTCCGTTGGCGCTAGATTTGACGGCAGCCTTTTTCCATCTGCCTGAGTGAGGGATACCTGCCGGGAGTCCATTCCCAGTTTAACTGCTTGTTGGTCGCCGATCGCGTCTCCGCCGCAGCCCTGCCTCTGGCGGGTGCATTTTCTGTCATTTGTCAAGTACAATTTATACCAAATCAGATGCGATTACCCTGCACTAATAACCAATAAATATGGTTCACTTTAACGTTGGTTTTCAACACTTTAATTCCTTCACCGACATTACCCTATCCCTGGCGAAAAGTTTACACCAAATGGGAATTCCTATTTCGGTCCCACCTTCAACAATAGCCTCTCATCTTAGCCGCAATTCCACCGCAGAAGAAAACGACCTGCTAGCGAAGTGGATGAGCACCACACCCTCAGATTTATTTCAGATCAAATGGTCTCATTATTGGAAACCTTATTTTTTAAAAGAACTCAACGGACATCTCAACTTAGAACTTTTTGCTATCAATTACGAATTCGCCCAAAACCATGATGATTATGATTACTGGATTTACGATGCTGTTAACACTTCATCCCACAAACTAGCCGTCAGCCAATACTCTAAAAACGTTTTAATAAAAGCTGGCTGTCCGCCAGCAAACGTATCCGTCATGCCTCTAGGTTTCAATCCTTTAATCTCGCACCTCTATTTGCCCAGACCGCAAAAAAACCAAAAAGATGTAAAGTATATTCTGCACATGACCAATTCTTTTGATTTCTATAGATTTGGCACGGATCTGGCTATTCAAGCTTTTTGTGAAGAGTTTAAAGATGATTCTAAGGTAGAGTTAATAATCAAAGATGGAGGGAAAAATCCCGATGTTATAGTGGAACATCTCGCCAATATCGAAAAGCAGCTCGGCAAGTTAAAGGCAAAAATTCTGATCATCCCTAAATTTTATAATAAAGCAGAACTAGCTAATTTATACTTGTCAGCCGATGCTTTTTTAGCTCCGTTTCGCGGGGAGGGTTTTGCAATTAAAATTTTAGATGCCTTTGCAGCAGGTTTGCCCGTTGCTATGACTATGTACGGCGGCCCGACTGAGTACGCCAATGCTGAAAACTGCTATCCCATTGCTTACGATCTAACTCCCGTAGGAAACTGTTACGATACTCAGTATCTAAAAATCAGAAATGCTCCTCATTGGGCAGAACCAAATGTTCAGTCTGTTCGCGAACAGTTGCGAAAAATTGTTGAAGACCCGAGGCGTTTTCACGTAGCTCAAAAAGCTAGAGAGACGGCGGATTTATTTAATTGGGAAACTGCCGCTCAAAAATTGCTAAGATTAATGCGAAAGTTGTTTTAGGATCAGAAATTATGGGACTCGAACGCAAAATGTTTAGGGGAATGTTTTCACCGGGGGAGGTGGTACGATTGAAACAGCCTTGTTTTACTCCCGGGCGATTGTTTGAGCCAGGAAAATATAACGCTGATGAGTTGCCGGATATTGCTTTTGATATGGGTTTGGTAGACCATTTGCCACGAGTAAAAGGCAACAGTTCCGAAAATCTCAATGCCCAGAACCAGCCAGATCAAAACCTTGAGGACTAAACTCCCGTTTGCAGTAAGGACTTCAGTCCTAAAAATCCCTGTTTGTAGTAAGGACTTTAGTGCTGAAAATTAAAATAAATAATCAAAGACTCAAGTCCTGACTGCAAAAAAGATAAAGCCAATTTAACCATTTTGCTCTATCTGGGCAATTAACTCTTTCAAAACTTGACTAGCTTGATCGTTCTCAATCTGACAAGTTCCGGCATTCTGGTGTCCACCGCCGCCATACCTTAACATTAACTCCCCAATATTAGTTTTAGAAGTTTTGTTAAAGATTGACTTGCCAACTGCGAAAACAGTATTTTGTTGTTTCAGTCCCCAAAGTACGTGAATCGATATATTGCACTGAGGGAACAAAGCATAAATTACAAAACGATTCCCCGCGTAAATCACCTCTTCGTTACGCAAATCTAAAACAACTAAATTATTATAAACTTTGGCGCATCGCTGTATTTGCTCTTTAAATTTTTCTTCTTGCTCGAAGTAGAGGTCTACTCTTTCTTTTACATCAGGAAGCTGCAAAATCTCATCGATGGTATGATTTTTGCAGTAATCGATTAACTGCATCATTAACTGATAATTGGAAACCGTAAATTCTTTAAACCTTCCCAAGCCAGTTCGGGCGTCCATGATGAAGTTTAACAACACCCATTCTTGTGGATGCAGAACCTCTTCTTGGGCAAATTGAGCGGAATCTGATTTGTCAACGGCTGCCATCATCGCCTCAGAAATATCAGGAAACTTTGCTTGGCCTCCATAATATTTGTACAGTACCCTAGCTGCTGAAGCTGCATAGGGATCGATGATGTGGTTAATTTTGATTTTCTCGTGTCTAAGAGTTTCGCTGAAATGGTGATCGAAAGCTAGATGAACTCCATCAACATAGGGTAAATTGGTGCTAATATCGTTATTTGTTATTTCGATTTTCCCATCCTGCATATCTTTAGGATGCACGAATTTAATCTCGTCGATCATATCGAGTTCTTTGAGCAAAACGGCACAGACAAGACCGTCAAAATCGCTGCGGGTGACTAATCTGTATTTTTTAGTGAGTGGCATATGCTTCTGTGATAGGGAGGAACTGATCACCAGCTAATATAACGTATTACCCGATCGCTTTCCAATATGAACACAGACCCTTACGCTTGGATAGAGAAGGCCCTGGACACAGTTCGCCGTGCCGATTGGTATCGATCGCCACAATCGATCGAAAGTTCCCCTGGGCCTGTGGTAAAGTTATCAGGCCACAGCCTGATTAACTTTGCCAGCAACGATTATCTCGGACTTGCCGGCGATGACAGGTTAATTCAAGCTGCTATGGCTGCAACTAAGGAATTTGGTACGGGTGCGACGGGTTCGAGGTTGGTCAGCGGACACCGCGATTTGCACCGACAGCTAGAACAAGCTATTGCTAATTTAAAACGAACTGAAGATGCTTTAGTATTCAGTTCGGGATATTTGGCGAATCTAGGGGCGATCGCATCCGTTGTCGGCAAGCGCGATTTGATATTATCTGACAAGTACAACCATTCGAGCCTGAAAAACGGAGCCGCACTCAGCGGTGCAACTGCCATAGAGTACAGTCACTGCAATCTTGAGGATTTAAAGACAAAGCTAGAGCAAAATCGCGCCCGATACCGCAAGTGTTTAATTATTACCGATAGCGTTTTTAGCATGGATGGGGACTTGTGTCCGCTACCGCAGTTGTTGGCTGTGGCCGAAACCTTTAACTGCATGGTATTAGTAGATGAAGCTCACGCTACAGGAGTTTTCGGTGCTAGCGGTGCCGGTTGTGCAGAACATTTCGGGTGTACGGGAACACCACTGATTCAAGTGGGGACACTCAGCAAAGCTTTGGGAAGTTTAGGTGGTTACGTTGCGGGCTCTGCTGCTTTAATTGATTTTCTGCGTAATCGAGCTCCGAGTTGGATTTATACTACAGCATTGACGCCTGCTGATGCGGCGGCTGCTTTGGAAGCTGTGAGAATTGTACAGCAAGAACCAGAACGCCGAGTTCGGTTGCGACAAAATATCGAAACTTTCAAATATTGCGCGATTACCAATCACCAATTACCAATTAGCCATTCCCTCTCCCCAATTTTCAGTCTTCCGTTAAAAGATGCAGCCTCCGCTTTAACAGTCGGCAGCAAACTCAAGGAGATGGGTATTTTTGCTCCGGCGATTCGGCCTCCGACTGTAAGCGTGAGTCGAATTCGGATTTCGCTGATGGCAACTCACGAGCTCGCACACCTTCAGCAGTTGGTAGAGGCGCTGAAGCAAGTTTTGAGTTTTGAGTAAATGTTGGGTACGTACCGCGCACCGCTTGACTAAATGTAAATGTTGGGCATCGGGCATCGGGCATCGGGCATCGGGCATCGGCCTAATGACTACTGACTAATGACTAATGACTTCTGATTGTCAAGATATCGCTATTGACTTATGACCAATCTTATACAGGAGTTTGGTCGATCGGTCAATAACTGTAAATTTTTTGTAAATTTAGATACTTTTTGGAATTTAGCGCTATATTAGAGAAGTAGCAGGTACACCAAATTTAATATAAGGAACGTCCACCATGAACACAAATCGTCAAAACGTAAAAAAAGTAGCAGAAACCCACCGCGCTAACATTCACAAGCAACTGATGCACCGCATAGAAGTAGCGAGATCCAGTGGCAATCAAGATTTGGTTCGGGTGCTTGAAGAGGAAATGAGACAGCTTTAAAGAAGCTGCAACTAGAATTTGCCCGTAGTTTGGTTTAGAGGGTTGTGCGAGAAATGCAGAATTCCGGCAACCGCTACCTGTGAAGTTTTGACTCCTCTCTTAGTTGGTAGGAAAAATCCCGGTTTCTTCAAGAAACCGGGATTTTTTATTGAGAAGGAAGAAGAAAGAGGGAACACTCCTGCACGCACAAACTCTATCTGTAGAGTGCGCCTCGTCCCAAAAAGATTTGCCAAAAATAGAATGTTATGTCGGTAAGTTGAATCAGATATTTATGAATTTGCTGAGCAATGCGATTCATGCCTTGAATTGCTATGACCAAAAACGCACCTCGGAGCAAATTAAAAATGACCATAGTACGATTACGATTTGTACTTCTATGCTGAATTAGGATAGGGTAAGAATCGGTGTGAAAGACAATGGGCTGGGAATAACAAGCGAGGTAAGAACCGATCTATTTAGTCCTTTCTTTACAACTGAACCTGCGGGTCAAGACACTGGTTTGGGATGATCTGATTACCTATCAGATTGTGGTGGAGAAGCGTGGCGGAGATTTGAAGTGTTTATCACAGCCAAGAGAACCGGGTACATAATTTGTGATTGAGATTCCCATTAGGCAGAATAATCGGGTAGAGATGAAAGAAACTTAAGGGGAATTAAACAAAAAATTAGGGGAAAGCCTGGTAAAGTCTATAATTGCGATCGCACTTCCCCAATTTCTCTGTAATTTCTGAAGTCTCCCAAACACCGAACGACCTCGCTGAAGCCCTCAATAGTAGATTTTCAGTGGTTTGTCAACTTGTCAGTGTCCCGCACTGGCACATGGTGAAGGCGTGAGGGCGCGATCGTGCCTTCACCATGTGCCAATTGCGTAAGTTTTGAACTAATAATTAATGACTAATGACTAATGATTACCTTCCTCCGACGACGACATTTTTAATCCGCAAATGGGGACCGCCGACGCTTACTGGCAAACCGCTTTGACCGCCTTTACCGCAACCGCCGTAAGCATAAACCGAGTCGTTTCCTATAGACTCAATATCCTTTAAAGTCTGAAATACATTGCCGCTTAAAGTGACATCGCTCACCGGTTCGGCTAATTTGCCGTCGCGAATCATGAATCCTTGAGCCGCCGCAAAGGTAAACATTTCGCCGTTGGTTTGTCCTCCCAACATCCGCACTGCATAAACTCCTTCGTCAATGTCCGCAACCATTTCGTCAAAAGAATGTTCGCCAGACTCGATCGCAGTATTAGTCATCCGCACCAAAGGCATAAAAGTAGCACTCAGAGCTCGGGCATTTCCCGTCGGACTTTCGCCCATTTTGCCCGCAGTCTCGCGATTGTGCATTCGAGCCGCTAAAACTCCATTTTTAATTAAATGCTTGCACTGAGCCGGCACGCCTTCGTCGTCATATTTTAAAGTTCCCGGTAATCCCGGCACAGTTGCGTCGTCAATTACATTTAATTGTTCGATCGCCACAGGCTTGCCCAAAGTCAACAATTCCTGCATTTTTGGGTTTTCGTAAATGCCGTCTGCTTCCGACAAATGCCCGAAAGCTTCGTGAATAAAAACCCCCGACAAATAAGGGTCTAAAATCACCGGATACTGACCGCCTTTCACCGATTTTGCCTCTAGTTGGCCTACAGCTCGAACGGCCGCACTTTTAACACGATCTTCAATATTTGTCAACACATCGTAATCCGATCGCGAGTGAATCGACTCGAACCCTTGGCGGACGACACCACCCTCCCCACGGGCGATCGCCCCGAAACGCCCCGTCACGTCCAAGCGCTCTTGAGCGATGCAAGTACCTTGAGAATTCACAAAATAAGTAATCCCAAATCTGTCGCTGTAACCTGCCATTGTCGTCTGAATTCGCGGGTCATAATCTAACAGCAACTGGTTGTAAGATTCGAGCAATTTCCGCTTTTCGGCTAGAGTAATAGAGCGCGGGTCGCGTCCCAATTCCACCGCTACATAATCTTGAATCGGGGTGACATCTGCTAGTAAAGTTTTTTCGCTGCCAACCAAACGAGACTGCACTACAGCTTCTTCAATGCGGTCTTTTAACTCATCTAAACCGTTAAAAGTTACAAAACTCCAGCCACCTTTGTGACAGGCGCGGATGCCGCCGGCGAGACTAAAACTGCGGTTGACAGCATCTAACTGAGGGCCGCGAAAACTAATCGCAGTTGACTCGCTTTGTTCGAGGCGAACTTCTAGATAATCTACGCGATCGCGGTAAGGTGCGATCGCTTCCATCAACTGTTCTTGCATCAAATTGCCCCTATGAATGATTAGCCGTAGCGCTGAAAAAAATTATTGCTAACCCTATTTTAGCTAATAACTCCCCTCTTTCGGGTGCGCGTTCCCCCACCGCTGTGGTGCGGGAGCATGGCGCGCCCTACCCGATCGAGGGCGAGTCAACCAATTTTAGATTTTAGATTTTAGATTTTAGATTGATCCCGTCCTCAGCCTGGGAAGGAATGAATCCGCGGGCTTTTTAGGAAAGATGCAAAGCTTTTTAAAGTCTCCGTCCTGAGTCTGCGAAAGAATTAATCCGGGGGCTTATGACCACATTACTTTCGGTCAGTCGATTGTAGATTTAAAACTTTTTCCATAGAATTAATGATGAGAGGCTTGGCGATCGCCCGCGTTCGACGGGTGTCCTCGAACACCACAAACTCGCGCCCGCTTGCGAAAAGCCCGGTATGCCGAAAATTTTGGATTGGCCTAGAGAAATCAAACTAAACTAAATCTATCTAAAGACGTAAAAAAATACCTTAACCCCCGGCAGATGGAATACTTTAAGGTTAAAAAATTCCAAATTTCACCGTATTTAGCAGCTATTTCGGCATCAATAGCAATTTTGGTCGGAGTTGGCATTTTAGATCGATCGGAACAGCGGCGGTTTTTTCACTACAACCGCGCTACCACGCTCGATCGCCTCAGCACAGTGCGTTCTAAGCTGGAAGGATCTTTGAATTCTCGCCTGTTTTTGATGCGGGGTTTGGGGGCTTACCTTTCCAATAACCCAAACATCACCGAAGCCGAGTTTACAGCGACGGCGAGAATTCTGGTGGGACAGCAACCGGGCATTCGCGCCATCACTTTAGTTAAAGGCACGACGGTCGCTTACATTTACCCGCGGGAGGGAAATGAAACGGTGATCGGGGTTGACTTGACGGCGCTACCCGAACAGCGGCAAATGGTCCAAGAGGTTATCCGAACCAGAAAAACTTTGCTTGCCGGGCCCGTGAAATTATTGGAGGGGGACGAGACTTTCATCAGCCGATCGCCGATTTTTCTCACACCCTCCGGCGCCGAGCCTGAAACAGGAGTTTACTGGGGCTTGACAGGTTTGATCATCGACAAAAATTCCCTGATTGAGGAAGCAGGACTGAACGACTCCTCAGCGAAGCTGCAATACGCTCTGCGGGGCAAAGACGGGAAGGGAGCATCCGGCCCTGTGTTTTTCGGTGACGGGTCAATTTTTCAGCACAATCCCGTGCTGCTGGAAGTGACTTTGCCCAACGGTTCCTGGCAGTTGGCAGCAATTCCGGCGGGAGGATGGCCTGCGAATTCGCCGTTTCGGGGCTGGCTGCTTTTTGGAGGTGGCTTACTGGCACTTTTGAGCGGGGCGGCGGTTTTTAACTGGGTGTACGGCCGTGCGAAACTGCGATCGAGCGAAGTTAAGTATCGGCAATTAGTTGAGAATGCTAACAGCATGATTGTCCAGTTAGACAGTGAAGGCAAGATTACTTTTTTTAACGAGTTTGCTGAAACTTTTTTCGGGTATTCAGAAGCAGAAATCATCGGCAAAAGTGCGATCGGCACAATTATACCGAAAACAGAGTTATTTGAAAGTGACCTCGCGACAAAGATTCGAGACTGTTTGGCACACCCGCAAAAATACTTCCAAAACGAAAATAAAAACATCCGCAGCAATGGAGAAAGGGTGTGGATAGCGTGGACAAATAAACCTTTACTAGATGCGAAGGGAAATGTGGCAGGACTGCTTTGTATCGGGACGGATATTAGCGATCGCAAACAAGCTGAAATCGCTCTACAAGCTTCTGAATCGGAACTTCGAGCTTTGTTCGCTGCCATGAACGATGTAATTTTTGAGCTCGATATTGAGGGACGGTTCCTGAAAGTTGCCCCGACCAATCCCCAATTATTGTACAAGCCGACGGCGGAATTTGCCGGTAAAAAAATTAACGATTTATTCGCTCCAGAAAAGGGAGAATTTTTTCTGGAGCAAATTCGCACCGCCATCGCTACAAATCAAACCTGTACTTTTGAGTATCACCTGGAAATTGCCAGCGTACAAAAGTGGTTTGCCGGTACCATTTCGCCAATGAAAAAAAACACGGTTCTGTGGGTTGCCCGCGACATTACGGAGCGCAAGCAAGCTGAAAATTGGTTAACCGGTCAAAAACAAATTTTAGAAATGATTGCTAAGGGCGCTCCTCTTGGCGATACTTTAAATACCTTAGTTGAAATTATGGAGCTGCAATCTAGAGATGTCATCGGTTCGATATTGCTTCTAGCTCCAGACGGCAAACATTTACTCCACGGAGCCGCGCCTAGTTTACCCGACAGTTACAATGCTGCTATTCATGGCAGACCCATCGGCCCGGAGGTAGGCTCCTGCGGCACTGCTGCGTTTACCCGCCAACAGGTGATCGTTACAGATATTGCCAGCGACCCTTTGTGGGAAAATTATCGAGATTTAGCCTTGAGTTTTGGACTGAGAGCTTGCTTGTCTACTCCTATTTTCTCATCTCAGGGTCAAGTTTTGGGAACTTTTGGAATGTATTATTCCCAACCGTGCCACCCCCCAATTGTTGATCTGCAATTGATAGAAGCGGCGATGAATTTAGCAGGAATTGCGATCGAACGCAACCAGGCAGAAGAAAGTCTCAAACAGCTCAATCAAGAACTAGAAAATAGAGTCAAAGATAGAACTGCTCAATTGATGCAAACTGAAGAACGCTGGCAGTTAGCACTCAAAGGCAACAATGACGGCATTTGGGACTGGAACTTGCAAACAGGGGAACTATTCCTGTCCGATAGATTTAAACAAATAACTGGATACGAACACAGCGAAACTCTCGATTACTTTGACGAATTGAACAGGGGTACGCATCCCGACGATTTAGCCTTAGTAATGCAAGCTCTCCAAGACCATTTAAACAAGAAAACGCCGCATTACATCATCGAATACCGCTGCTGGTGCTACAACAGCGCCTACAAATGGATATTGAGTCGGGGACAAGCTTTGTGGGACGCATCTGGAAAAGCAGTCCGCATGGTTGGTTCAATTACTGACATTACGGAGCGCAAACAAGCAGAGGAAGCACTACGGGAAAGCGAGGCAAGATTCCAAAAGCTGTCGGGTAATGTGCCGGGAGTAATTTATCAATTTGTATTGCGTACAGATAGCTCTTTCAGTTTCCCTTACATTAGTCCGGCTTGCCGAGAAATGTTTGAGCGAGAAGCCGAAGCTGTTATGCAAAATGCGGCTTTGATTACAGATTTAATTCATTCCGATGACCGCCAAAATCATGACGAATCTGTTGCTATTTCAGCCCAAACTTTGCAACCTTGGCACTGGGAAGGACGGTTCGTACTACCTTCCGGCAAAATTCGATGGTTTCAGATAATTTCGCGTCCTGAAGCTAAAGAAAACGGTGATATTATTTGGGACGCCATCGCCGTTGATGTTACGGATCGCAAACAAGCTGAGTTAGCTTTGCAAGAAAGTCAGCAGTTCATTCAAAAAGTAGCATCGGCTACTCCCGGTATTTTGTATCTCTACGACTTGGAAGAACAGCGAAATATCTACACTAATACTTCAATGATCCAGCTTTTGGGCTATACCAGCGACGACATTACAGCGATGGATTCGTCACTGATGCCTCAGTTAATACACCCGGAAGATTTGCCTAAAATTGTGAAACATCACGCCAGCTTTGCAGGAATTGAAGATGGCGAAACTAGGGAAATTGAGTACCGGGTGCGGGCAGTAGACGGTCAATTGTTGTGGCTGCAAAGTCGCGATACTATTTTTAGTAGGAATGGGGAGGGTCAGGCTAAGGTAATAATTGGAGTTTCCCAGGATATTACGACTCGCAAGGAAGCAGAGGAAGCACTGCGACAAAGCGAAGCGCGAGAAAGAGAAAAAGCTCGAGATTTAGAGTCGGCGCTCCTGGAATTGCGCTCTACTCAAACTCAGCTCATTCAAACTGAAAAAATGTCTTCTTTGGGGCAATTAGTTGCCGGGATTGCTCACGAAATTAATAATCCAGTTAACTTCATTTACGCTAATATTGATTATCTCAACCAGTATACAAAACAGTTGCTCGATCTGGTGAGTCTTTACGAACAGGAGTATTCCGAACCTAATTCACAAATTGTCGATCGCATTCAAGAGATTGATTTGGACTTCATGGCTGAGGATTTAAGAAAACTTGTGGGCTCGATGCAGGTAGGAACCGAGCGCATCCGGCAAATTGTGTTGTCCCTCCGAAATTTCTCGCGGCTGGACGAATCGGCAATGAAGCCGGTCGATATTCACGCGGGAATTGAAAGCACTTTGTTAATTTTGCAGCACCGCTTGAAGAGTCGGGAGAGTCGCCCGGAAATTGAAGTAGTTAAGGAGTTTGGAAAACTGCCACTGGTGGAGTGCTATGCGAGCCAACTGAATCAGGTTTTTATGAATATTATTGCTAATGGAATTGATGCTATTGAAGAACGATATCACCAGTTATCGGTTCCACAATCAGAGACAAAGAGTGGACGGATTGCTATTTCCACAGGTGTAACTCCCCAGAACACTGTTAGGGTAGAAATTTCGGACAACGGTACGGGAATTCCCGAGGGGATAGTCGATCGCATTTTTAACCCGTTTTTTACTACAAAAGCTGTGGGGAAAGGTACGGGTTTGGGAATGTCTATCGCGCACTCGATTGTGGTGGAAAAGCACCAGGGCAAGATTGACTGTATTTCGTCCATAGGATGCGGAACAACTTTTAAGATTGAGATTCCGATCGACAAAGTTGATAAATAGTAGGGTGCGCCAGTCGATTTGAGATTTGAGATTTGAGATTTGAGATTTTAGAATTAACTCCACAGTGGTAGGGTTCGTCAGTCGATTTTAGATTTGAGATTGAGTCCCCACTGCTAGTATGCGTCAGCAGTTATTGATTTTCAGGCGCGCCGCGATAAGCTGACGCACCCTACAAGTTAACGACTAAAATATACTGAAGCTGCTAACGAAGCGGTGCTGCATCAAACCTTTAATTGTATAAAAATTGACATGATGGGATTAATCCTGGAAGCCCTGCAAGCAATGGGACACAATGTCCGCTGGATGTCTTGGAATTTGTTTTTGGGTTTAGTACCGCTGGGCCTGAGTTTTTGGCTGTTCCGCAAACCTCGATCGCGCTGGCTGCTGTGGGGTACGGGCATTCTCCTGGGCGCTACTTTTTTGCCCAGTATGCGCCATGTTTTAGGCTATCTGAAGCACATTGTGCAAGATGTGGGCACAACTTACGTTTTGGGGGCGATCGCCATTACACTCGCATTGATGGCTGTAGACATCTGGGTACTGCGGCAGCGCGGAGTTCGCTCTCTCCGGTGGTGGGTCGGCTTTTTCTGGTTTATCGCATTCTTACCCAATGCCCCCTATGTTTTAACTGATATCATTCACCTGATTGAGCAGATTAAAGAGGGAAACTCGGTGTGGACTGTGACTCTAGCTTTGATCCCGCAGTATCTAGCGTTTATGCTAGCCGGGTTTGGGGCTTACGTGCTGTCGGTGATGAATTTGGGCTACTATTTGAAGCAACAGGGTTTGAGTAGATTTATCCTGGCAACGGAGATAACTATACACGCACTTTCGGCGATCGGCATTTATTTAGGGCGATTTATCCGCTTCAACACTTGGGACATTCTGACCAACCCCGATGCGCTAGTTAACACAGTAATGAACGATTTGATAGGCAAGCGTCCCGTTTTAGTAATGGCTGTCACTTTTTTAGTAATTGCTGTTTTGTATTGGCTAATGAAACAAGTAATTTTAGGGATTAGCCAACGATTTTACAGCAGTAAGTTGCAGTCGGACTTGGCCGGCGATAGCGCAACTTCTTCGAGCTAGAGCGATTTGAGATTTGAGATTAAAGAATTGATTCAACAGATGAATCTAAGAGCTTGAAGTAAGCTCCCCCATTTTTTCTCTCCACCACTTAACTCGGAAAACAAGTTTCCGTGTGTGGGTGAGACAAATTTTTTCGCCAAACTCCCAAATAAATTACTGCTGCATTTTGTCACAAAACTTGATATGTTAGAACAGTCAAAGTAGTTTTGTAAACAGCAAAAATGAATCGATTTGACCGTCAGTTGTGGCAGAGATTTATTGCGATCGCCCAACCTTACTTTTATCCTTTAGAGCCTGGGGGAGGCAGAATCTTTTTAGGATTAGTAGCGCTGTTGTTGATATTTCTCTTCGCTGCGATGTTTGTGTTCGTCAGCGCTGTATGTTTGGGTACTCAAGTCTTATTCCCAGAGGCTTTTAATGGAGTTGCGGCTGGTTTAGCTACTTTAATCAAAGGAATTATCTACTCACCGAAAATTGCGATCGTTGGTTTAATGCTAATCCTCCCGCTAGCTGCTTTTGTCTTTTTTAGAAGCAAGTTGATCCCGCGCTGGAAACAGTGGATCATGTTAGCTCTGCTGGTATTCTTGTCGCTGTCTGTTAGCGGGATTAACGTAATTATTAGCTATATTAGTAATTTTTTCACGACAGCGCTGGCTGAAAAAGATCAGATTACTTTTTGGCGGTTTATGTGGGTTTATGCTGGAGTTTTTATTATCGCTACCCCGATAGTTGTTATTTACGAGTATACCCAAGATAAACTGGGATTATACTGGCGAGAGTGGATGACTGATAGTTTCCTGGGTAGTTATTTTCAAAACCGCGCTTATTACGAAATCAATTCTCAGAAGAAAATTGACAATCCCGACCAGCGGATTGCTGAAGATATCAAATCTTTCACTAGCACAAGTTTAGAGTTTTTGCTGCTGATATTGGGGGCAATTATCGATATTATTTCTTTTACCGGCATTCTGTGGTCTATTTCCAAAGGTCTTTCGATCGGACTAATTATTTACGCTGTCTTTGGCACGACAGTCATGATATTTTTTGGCAAAAAATTGATATTTTTGAACTTCAATCAGCTCTCCACAGAGGCTGACTTTCGCTATGGATTGGTTCACATTCGGGATAATGCAGAATCAATTGCTTTTTACCGGGGAGAAGCACAGGAATCGGTTCAGGTAAAACACCGATTTTTAGCAGCAGTTCGGAACTTTAATTTCCTAATTGGTTGGCAGCGAAGTCTGGGATATTTTAGAGTTAGCTATAGATATGCAACTTATATTATCCCCTCTTTATTCCTGGCTTCTATCTATTTTGCGGGTGAGATCAGATACGGCGATATCACTCAAGCTGAATTTGCTTTTCGTCAGGTTTCAGAAGCATTTTCTTTGGTGGTATATAGGATTGAAAGTTTGAGTTTTTTTGCAGCAGGCATTAATCGTTTAGCCACGTTCAATGAGGCTCTAAGAGATGAAAAAAGTGCTGTAAAACTAGACTTCAGAACAATCGATACAGTTATAAGTTCGCCATTGACACTGGAACACGTTACTTTAGATACTCCGCAGCATCAAAAGACTTTGATTAGGGATTTGTCGGTAGCCGTGTCGCCCGGTGAAGGACTGTTAATTGTCGGTCAAAGCGGTGCTGGGAAGAGTTCTTTGCTGCGGGCAATTGCGGGATTGTGGGAATCGGGAACCGGCCGTTTGGCGCGGCCGGAATTGGAGGAAATGCTGTTTTTGCCACAGCGTCCTTATATGATTTTGGGGAGTTTGCGATCGCAACTTCTCTATCCCAACAGCAGCAGCGAGGTTGATGAAGAAAAATTGCGCCGCGTTTTGGCATCAGTAAACTTAGCAGATTTGCCGGACAGATTGGGCGGTTTTGAGGCGGATTTAGATTGGGGTGAGATTTTGTCGCTGGGAGAACAGCAACGTTTAGGTTTTGCTAGATTGTTATTGACGGAACCGAAATACACTATTTTAGATGAGGCGACCAGTGCTTTGGATTTGAAGAACGAGCAACATTTATACGAGCAGTTGCAAGCCACTAAAACTACGTTTGTGAGTGTCGGCCACCGATTGAGTTTAGTGAAATATCACCAGCAGGTTTTGGAACTTCTGGGCGATGGGAGTTGGCGGCTGCTTTCGGCCCAAGAATACCGCGCTAGTGCGACAAATTTTAGCTGATACAGCCCTGCTTTCAAGAATTGTGAATTTACCCGGTTGTTGGTTCGCGGTGGGTTGTGGTGCGGTTGGAGATTTATGGTTGGGTGCTATAAATTAAGCGTCGCGCCTCCACTCTACAATAGGTTTTAGGGGTAGGGAAATAGCAACAATTAATGCAGATTAACTCCCCCCTTTCTCATACCATCTTAGATTAAAGGATTAAAGAATTGAGAATGACTGATTGTGTATTGGTTTGGATCAGGGGCCTAGAGTTGCATTTTTTTAAACTGGTATCACAATCGATAATTGGGTATAAATATCTAAAACTGCCCAAACAACAAAAAGCAAGCTGAACGTTAGTAGATTCGATTCAATTGCTCGCCTGCGAGAACTCACACAATATAATAGAAGATAGATTTTTAGTATAGACGAGATTCCTACCTTGACTACTCCGATTCCTCAAAACTTTGTGCAAACGATCGCCAAACAGCGCGGTGTCACAGATGCCGAGTTAGAAACTGTGTTTATGGCTCTCGACGGTCAATCTACAGCGACCATCGCCACAAAGCTTGGCATTAGCGACATCGCCGTTCGCAAAAGACTCGGCGAAGTTTACAAAAAGTTTCAGATCGGGGGGAACGGCCCTGGAAAGCTTTCGGAATTGAGGCATCAGTTGCTGTTTTCATACCACATCGATCAGGGAACGAGCGATTTTAGTGGAGGTAAAGGCTCTCTATTGAAGATGGCGATTGGACACCGACAGGAAGATTGGGGCCAAGCACCGGATGTTTCGGTTTTTTACGGACGGACTGAAGAATTAACTACTTTAAAGCAGTGGATTGTATCAGATAATTGTCGCGTGGTAGCCCTGCTTGGTTTGGCAGGTAGCGGCAAAACAACTTTGTCGGTGCAGTTGGCAAAACAGGTACAGAATGAGTTTGATTTTGTGATTTGGCGATCGCTGCGATCGGCACCAGCACCATCCGACTTCCTAGGAAGCTTAATTCAACTTTTTTCTAACCAACACAAACCCGATGTGCCCATCGACCTCAACAGCAAAATTTCGCGCTTGGTCGAGTATCTGCGGAAACACCGCTGTCTGGTAATTTTAGACGATTTTGAAGCGGTTCTCAAACCCGAAGAATTAGCGGGACACTACCGGGAAGGCTGCGAAGGATATCGAGATTTAATTGTGCGGCTGTGTGAGGTCAATCACAATAGCTGTTTAGTCCTAGTTAGTTCGGAAGAACCTACGGAACTGGCTTTGCTGGCGGGAGAAAAAGTGCGGTCTTTAAAACCTGCTATTTCCGAGGAAATAGCGCGGGAAATTTTCCAAGAAAAAGGTTTGTCGCCTCAAGAGCAAGAGTTGAAAATCTTGTTATCCAGGTACGGAGGCAATCTGTTAGCATTAAAGATTGTAGCGACAACAATTAACGAGTTTTTCGAGGGAAATGTTTTAAAGCTTTTGGAAGCAACGGCGTTATTTATTGAAGAACATATCAGCAATTTGCTGGCGCAGCAGTTCGATCGAATGTCGAGTTCCGAACAAGATATTGCCTACTGGATTGCTATTGCTCAAAGCCCGATTTCCCTGGCAACTTTACGAGAGCAGATGTTGGTCAATTCATCGCTGTCAGATTTGCTGAAAAATCTCGATTCTATGGGTCGTCGGTCGCTGATTGACAAAATCAGTGAGGGCGGGGAAACTGTTTTTATGCTTCAGCCTTTGATCGTGCAATATGTAACCGACAGATTAGTGGATCAGATTCGAGCTGAGGTTTTGGAGACGGTTAAGACCCAAGGAATAGAAAGAATGCGACTGTTGAAAACTCACCAATTGAGCATCAACATTGCTAAACGGAAAGGGGATAAAGGCGCACAAAGTAGCTCTATTTTAGTCTTAGTAAAAAATCGCTTGCAAGTGTTGTTTTTGAAGACGACAGGCTCTGAAGAACCTCTAAATATCTTGAAGAAAGTTGCCTCTGATCTGGAAAATAAATCGATCCTTGAGGTGGGATATGCTAGGGAGAATCTGGCGCAGATTATTTCAGAAATTCAGCGATAAGAAAAAAGCGATCGCCTTTTGACAAAAGCGATCGCCCAATTTTCAACACAAACAGAGTTCGATAAAATTATTTGACAATGCCAAAAACCGATGCAGATTCAGACCGTGTAATTTTGTCCAAAGCAGGCGATTTTTGAGCTTGGGCAATCTTGGGAACCAAAAGTTGATTCGCATAAATCCGAGGATTTTGTTGAGCAATTTGGATGTAAGATTGGCGGACTTCTGCGTTGACTGCGACAGTCTTGGCATCGTAGACTTGCATCGCCATGTTGGGATAAAAACCAATGCCGACAATCGGTATCAAAAAGCAAAATGCGATCGCCACTTCCCGAGGTTTAGCATCAATAAACGGTGCATCACCAGGCAAAACGCAACTATTACCAAAACAAACCGCTTCATCCAGATTGTTTCTCTGATTCTGCAAATTTAGATCCTCAAGGTCGCAAGCCGCGAGTGTCCCACAGTTGTAAAATAACTGTCGCAGCATCGAGAGCAAATAAATCGGCGTCAAAATCAGTCCTACTGCCGCCAGGAACACTGTCACCGCGCGGAAAGAACCGCTGTACATATCGCTAGTTGCGACGCCCACAAACACTGACAATTCGCTAGCAAAACCGCTCATTCCGGGGAGTGCCAAGGATGCCATCGCGCCTGCGGTAAACAAAGCAAACACTTTCGGCATGACTTTCCCAATCTCGCCCATCTCGTCCATGATCATTGTATGGGTGCGATCGTAAGTAACGCCAGCCAGGAAAAACAATACTGAGGCGATTAAACCGTGGGAAATCATTTGCAACAGCGCCCCGTTGATTCCCAAATCCGTGAAGGAAGCAATACCCAACAACACGAATCCCATGTGAGAAATCGACGAATTCGCTAAGCGGCGCTTCATGTTCGATTGGCCGAAGGAATTCAGCGCGCCGTAGATAATGTTGACCACGCCGAGCACCGCCATAATCGGTGCAAAGTAAACGTGTGCTTGGGGAAGAAGTTCCAAATTCAGGCGAATCAGTCCGTATCCACCCATTTTCAGCAATACGCCGGCCAGAATCATCGACACGGGAGAAGATGCTTCGCCGTGGGCATCAGGTAGCCAAGTGTGGAAGGGGAAAATCGCCAGTTTTACACCGAAGGCAATTAACAATCCCGCATAAAGCAGTAATTCTAAACCCAGTGGGTAGTCCTTCAAGCCTAGTTCTACCATGTCGAAGGTGGGGGTGCCTCCGCCGTAGAATGCCATTGCTAAGGCAGCTATCAAAATAAAGATGGAAGCGCCTGCGGTGTAAATCAAGAATTTGGTAGCTGCGTAGCGACGGTTTTGTCCGCCCCAAATCGAGATTAGCAGGTACACCGGAATTAGTTCTAGTTCCCAGACAATGAACAGCAGCATGATGTCTTGGGCGACGAACACTCCTATTTGTGCGGAGTACATCACCAGCATTAAGAAGTAGAAGAGTCGTGGCTTGCGATCGACTTCCCAGGCTGCAAAGATTGATAGTGTCGTCACCAATCCCGCCAACAGTACCAACGGCACAGACAGTCCGTCAACCGAAACAGACCAGTTGAGGCCTAAAGAAGGTATCCAGGGATATTGTTCTACGATTTGGAAACTAGAGATGCTTGGATCGTAATGAGTCCAAAACACCCAGCACATTAATACAAAATCTGCAATGCCTACGCCTAGGGCATACCAGCGAATGGTTTTGCCGTCTGTATCCGGCAGAAAAGGGATGGCGAGGGAAGCGAGGAGGGGTAGGATGACAATTGCGGTCAGCCAAGGAAATTGATCCGCTATCATAGTGAGAATAAATACTTAGTGGGAAGTTACCAAAATTATAATACTAAATTTAATTAAAACTTAAGATTTATTCATAAATATTTTTTATATCCAGATAAATGGGGGTTACAATATCACGAGTTGCTACACACGTCAATTGATTTTTGATTTTCGATTTAGGACTTACGAACAACAAAATATAGCGTTTTGTAGGCGCAATCTGCCTGGGGTTGCGCCTATTGTGGTAGATGGTTGGGTAAGTCCTGTGTATTAAGGGCGATCGCAAATTAGCTTTCAATCAGCGTTCAATCTGGATCAACTCCCAATTCGCGCAACTTAGCCGCCAATCGTTCAGCCCTTTGGCTTTCCTGGTCAGCCCTTTGGCTTTGTTGTTCAGCCCTTTGCCTTTCTTGCTCAGCTTGTTCTGAACTCCACAGCAACAAATTACCTCGATCATCCCACCAGGGCAGCCAATTCATGGTTTGCTATGCTTCCGAGAGAAACTCCATCACGATCGCCACATTAGCACCATCAGTAGGAGGAGTATAACTACGGCGAATTACTTCCTCTGCTAAAGGATGCACTTGCGGCACATAAAACCAGTCTGGAGCTTTGACGACAATGTTTTTATTGATAGTTGCGACTAGCCCCAAATTAGAGCAGATCAGCATTTCTGGCTAGATACATCCTGCGGCTCCCAGTGCATCGGTAAGAGCAGCCGCGAGAGAAGGTTGTTGAGTATTTTCTACCGGATCGTCGGGTAATACGAAGTTAGCTGGTAGGGGTTCCCAGGTGACGGTTGGTTTGGCTTTGATAGACGGGGCTTCGAGTACCATTGTATTAACCTTCAACCAGAAATGTGTGTGTAAATTGGTCTATTTTAACTCAAGTTGCTAGTTATTGTAAAAACAAAGAAGGTTGAAAACTGATGTAAATATTCAGAGCGATCTAGATACAGTCAAAAGCCGATCGCCAAAAGATGCAATTAAAGTGCGATCGACTAATTGCGAGATCCATTTTTCCGGTATACCCCCCTCCCCATAAAAAGCCCCCGCCAACTGTCCGTAAACCGCACCAGTTGTATCCGCATCGTCGCCCAAATTCACAGCCAACAAACAGCCTTCAGCAAAAGAATCACTGTTGTAAAACGCCCAAAGTGCCGCCTCCAAAGACTTGACAACATAACCAGTACCCTTAATTTCAGGAGGTTGTCGCCGCTTAAAAGAACCCACAGCAATTTCATCCATCTCTGCTACCTGCGGGTTAGCTTCCCAATATCCAGAAATCGGACAATATCTTTCCGAAAGCAACACATCTTTAGCAACTCCATTCACCGCCCCCGCAATTAAAGCACCCAAATAACGGCAAGCATCCACACAAGTAGCAGCACCGTGAGTAGTTCTCGAACTTTCTCCAGATTTTTCTATTACTTCTAAAGGATTTTTAGCATAAAACAAAGGCACGGGAGCCAAGCGCATAATCGAACCATTTCCAGCAGTCCCAACATCCGTAGAACCACAGAAAGGTTTTCCTGTATTTTTAAACTCCCACAGTGCTTGTTGAACCGTATTGCCAATATCAAAACATTCACCAGTGCTGCTCAAATGTCCGTCTCGCCACCACCGCAAATAAGTTTCTAACTGATGGACTGGATCGAAACCTTGTTTTTCAATCAAACTTTCAGCCAAACAAAGCGCCATCGAAGTATCGTCTGTCCACTCGCCCGGTTGCAGTTGAAACGGGCCGCCGCCAATCATATCGTTAATAGGTGTAAATGTTCCGGGGCGATGGAACTCTAAAGTTGTACCCAAAGCATCACCAACTGCCAAACCCAGAAGACTACCGCGATAACGTTCTATTTGCTGCATAAATTGGGAATTGGGAATTGGTAACAAATAACAACAGTGAACAGTGAACAGTTAACAGTCAACAGTTAACAGTCAACAATCGAGCTAATATTGATGTTAACCTGTCCCTACCCGATATCAAACTGTCCCATGACACCCGATGCCTCCCCCGGAGCCGCTGCTGCCGCCACTCAATCAACACCCGAAGTCAGCTTAGAGCTGCAAGTCCGACTCAAAACCGAAGATGGACAGCTACTGTTGCTACTCCCCCCAGAAACCAACAGCGAACCGGGAACAGCCTCCGCCTCGACTTGGACTGAACTTTGGCAGCAGCTAAAAGTCAGGCTGAATGCGGGAGAACGCTTTTGGCAGCCAAACGCAGAAGTACAATTGATGGGGAACGATCGACTTTTAGATATCCGCCAACTACAAGAAATCGCCCAGGCCCTCTCCGAAGTGGAACTGCAACTCAAACGAGTCCACACCAGTCGCCGCCAAACCGCCGTTGCCGCAGCTACGGCAGGCTATTGTGTAGAACAGCAGCCTCCGGTTTCTTCCCTGAATAAAGCCGCAGCCGAAAAACCGCAATCCCTGGCGGAACCTTTATATTTGCAGATGACAGTGCGATCGGGCGTAGAAATTCGCCATCCGGGCACCGTCGTACTTTTGGGAGACGTAAATCCCGGCGGATCAGTTATCGCTGGAGGCGATATCCTAGTTTGGGGCCGTTTGCGGGGAGTCGTGCACGCCGGTGCCGGTGGCAACACCAAAAGCGTGATTATGACCTTGCAGATGGAACCGATGGTGATTAGGATTGCTAAGTATGTTGCCAGAGGCCCAGAAACCTCACCCGCTCAGTTTTTCCCGGAAGTCGCCTATGTGACGCCTCAAGGGATTCGGATCGGTAGAGCCTCTGATTTTGACAAATCGCAGTTAGTCGGGGGTAGTGAGTAATGAGTCATTGGTCATTGGTCATTAGTCATTGGTCATTGGTCATTGGTCATTAGTAATACTATTTCTCTTTAAGTGGGCGCTTGATAATTTTGTATTGGCTAAATTAGTTAGTCAAGTAAATTTTAAAATTTCAGTGCAAATTCAGAGAGAATTCGTATAACAATGAGAGCTATGAGTTTTGAGTGTTGAGTTGATTCAATAAATAACAGATGGCTGCCAAATTCTCAAAAAATAATTGCCAACGAACAACAAATAATAAGATTAATTGCCCATGACCAATGACTACTGACTACTGACTACTGACTAATTACCAATAAATCTAAAATCGCTTATGGCTCGCATTATTGTTGTTACATCAGGGAAAGGCGGGGTAGGAAAAACCACCTCCACAGCCAATCTCGGCATGGCTTTAGCTAAGCGGGGGCGCAACGTTGCCGTAATTGATGCCGATTTCGGTCTCAGAAATTTAGACTTGCTGCTGGGCTTAGAAAATCGGATTGTTTACACGGCATTAGAAGTTCTTGCTGGAGAGTGCCGATTAGAGCAAGCTTTGGTGAAAGATAAGCGGCAGCCGCGCTTGGTGCTGTTGCCGGCTGCCCAAACTCGGATGAAAGATGCCATCAGCGCTGAGCAAATGAAGCAGCTTGTGGGGATGTTGGGAGCAAAATACGACTATATTTTGATCGACTCTCCTGCTGGAATTGAACAAGGTTTTCAAAATGCGATCGCCCCGGCTCAAGAAGGGATAATTGTCACTACTCCCGAAATCGCTGCGGTCCGCGATGCCGATCGAGTCATCGGCCTGCTGGAAGCCAACAACGTCAAGAAAATCAACCTGATCGTCAACCGGATCAGACCCGCAATGGTGCTGGCAAATGATATGATGTCGGTGCAAGACGTGCGGGAAATCCTCGCCATTCCGCTGTTAGGCGTGGTTCCCGACGACGAGCGCGTCATCGTTTCCACCAACCGAGGCGAACCATTAGTATTGTCGGAAACGGCCTCTTTAGCTGGAACTGCCTTCGACAATATTGCCCGCCGCTTAGAAGGCGAAAAAGTTGATTTTCTAGATCTCAATCCCCGTCGAGAAAACTTTTTTACTCGCCTCCGCAAGTTCTTAAATACTAAAATTATGTGATGTGCTGCAATATTGGCGATCGATCTTTAACAGCAGCGACCGCATCACATAAACTAGCCCAAATTTTCTCCCCGTGACACCAGTTCCCAAAAAGAATGAAACTGTAGGTCAACTTCAAACCATTAGGGAATGAGTGATTCCCCAATCGAAAATCGAAAATCGTATAACGTTTTCTATGCCTAACCCTTGACAAATCAGCCTGACCCATGATACACACACTTCTCGAACGACTTTTCCCGCGCACCCCTGACAACAGCCGCGACGAGGTAAAACGGCGCCTCAAACTGGTTCTAGCCCACGATCGCTCAGAACTCAGCCCAGAAATGGTTGAGTCTATGCGCCGAGAAATTCTAGAGGTGGTGTCTCGCTACGTGGAAATCGATACCACCGGGTCTGAGTTCTCGCTGGAGAGCGACCAGCGGGCCACAGCACTAATTGCGAATCTCCCGATCCGGCGAGTCAGGCTGGAGCATCCACCGGAGAATTTGCCCCAGAATTTGCCCGCGAATTTGCCCGAAAATCGACTCGAATATGTACCGGAGTATGTAGTCGAAATTCTCCCCGACACTAGAGATTAACAGGGATTGAGCTTTTATTGTCAGGCAAAGAGTTCGATTCGAGCCGATCGCCATTTAAATTAAACTATAGCAACCGCTTTCCTCGGTTAGAAAATAGACTACAATTAGTCGCCAGTTTTGCAGATCGATCGCGCCGACTTTTGGGCACAAACTGTACATTTATACCTCCTTCATCAGGTCATCCCAGCGATCGAGTTAAATGGCATGAAGAAAATCGAAGCTACTCAAGCGTTGGGAATCCGTCGCAACACCATCGACGCCACAAGTCGATGGTATTGCAACACAGGAGACTTCCAAGCGGAGGGCCTTGTGGAAACGCCCTGGTAAGGGTCACTTGCATCACAAAACACGGTCAAGTTCCGAGAGTTTGTCACAATACACAAGCACAATAACCCAAGCTGAGATTACACAACTGTGGGAGGCAGGGCATGATTGCTTTATACCCACACCCAAAAAATAATTAAGAGTTGTAATCGCTATTGACATCGGCACAGTTAGCTAATATTCTTTGTATTTAAGATTTAAAATTCTCTAACTATTTCCAGCAAAAACTTAAACAAAGTTTTCAAGTCCGCGGCTCCCTCCATAACCACTTCTAATAAAAAAGAGGAAGATTGAATCATGGCAGTATCTCTGACCAAAGGACAACGGGTATCGCTTGAGAAAGTTTCACCCGGTCTCTCAGAAGTATTCATAGGACTGGGATGGGACGTTAAAGCTACAGACACGGGTTCTGACTTTGACCTAGACTCATCATTGTTCCTCTTAGGTGCGAATGAAAAATTAATTTCTGACAATCACTTCATTTTTTATAACAATCTCACAAGTCCAGATCCAGACAAATCCGTGCAGCACATGGGAGATAATCTCACGGGGGCCGGCGAGGGGGATGATGAAGTTATCAAAATCAACCTCAAAAAAGTGCCTAATGATGTCCAAAAAATTCTTGTAACTGTAACCATCCATGAAGCACAGCAACGCCGTCAAAATTTTGGTCAGGTGCAAAATGCCTTCGTGCGGATCGTTAATGCCCAAACACAACAGGAAGCTGTTCGCTATGACCTGGTAGAAGATTATTCCATAGAGACAGCACTGATCATGGCTGAACTTTACCGGAAAGACGGTGAGTGGCGTCTCAATGCAGTGGGAGCCGGCTATCAAGGTGGTTTACAAGCATTACTCGATCGCTATAGCTAAAAGGTAAAACACATGGGAATTAACCTACAAAAAGGACAGCGCATCTCGCTTTCCAAAGAAGCGCCCGGGCTAACAAAACTGATCTGCGGATTAGGCTGGGATGTGGCGAAACGCTCCGGTGGAGGTTTGTTTGGGGCTTTTAGCAGTGCTCCAGATTATGACTTGGATGCCTCAGTGATTTGTTTAGATCGAAATGACAAAGTGAATGATATGACCAATATCGTTTATTTTGGCAATCTCTCCCACCGTTCAGGAGCTATTACGCATCTAGGTGATAATCTGACTGGAGCGGGAGAGGGAGATGACGAGCAAATTCTCGTCGATTTATCTCGAATTCCCTCGCAAATTGTCAAACTGGTTTTTACAGTTAATATTTACGATTGCATTGCACGCAAGCAAGACTTCGGACAAGTTCAAAATGCGTTTGTGCGTTTGGTTAATACGTCTAATAATCAAGAACTCGCAAAATATAACCTATCAGGTTCTGAATACAAAGGCATGACGGGGATGCTCATGGCAGAAATCTACAAGCATAATGAAGAGTGGAAAATGGCAGCCACCGGTAACGGTGTTAAGGTTAATGGGTTGCAGGAACTTGTGAAAACCTATGCTTAACAACTCGCTCAATACCTAGATGCTTTCTACTTGCTAGAATCCGACACTGAATCAATGTCTCTGTACGATCGCCTAGACCTAACCAAACACAATCGCAAGCTAAAACTCCCCCTTTCTCAACGGCTAAACCTGACTAAACCCCCCAAACTCCGCTGTCAGAGCTGTCGTTCCCGTATCCAGCCTCAGTGGGAGTTTTGCCCTTCCTGTGGAATAGTTCTAATTGATAATGATAGCGATTTTCGCCGTTGCATTTGGGTAGATGTATCAGGAATGGATGTCGCACCCGAAAATAAAGAAGCGATCTTTTCCCTACTGATGGACGCTTTCTCCAAACTCTACGGCGCATTTAGAAGCATCAAAGTATTTTTGACATCTGAGCCCCCCGATCGCCAAGAGTGGGGCGAAGATTTTACCCATGTTTATATATTCGTGGATAGCCAGCCGGTTGACTATCTCGGCGTGGCTAGCTTCAAATCGGGAATGGTTACAGATCGGGCGATTATTCGGATTGATCAAGTATTCTATGCTTCTTACAATGCCAGCCTTAGTCTCAATCAACTATCTAACTTAATTGCAAATACCATTGCCCATGAAATAGGACATACACTAGGACTAGATCATTCTGCACTTCCGACCGATGTCATGCACAATGGACTCGTTCATACTGTTCATAGCTTAATGCCTCCCTCATTTCATGCAGAGCAAATAAACTCAATGAACAATGCTATTCGCAGATATAAAGCCTTGAATAATTGATTGGCTACCACCATAAAATAGCTGAATTTAGAGATCGAATTCCCCAGGATTAATGCCCACAGCATGGCAAGCTTCTTTGACAACCTTCTTTTCATCTTTGTCAAAATTACCATCGGCACCACCGATAATAATGCCAATTTGGATGACGGCACGACCTTGGTCTAGTTTTTTATTAAGTTTCCCTATCGCTTGGATAGCCTCAATTTTACCAAAATCGAAGTCCTGTGAGAGCTTCTCACAATAAAAATCAAATTTTTGCTTCAACTCCGACGCCGGAAAAATTTGGAGGGTTTCATTGGAAATTATTAGAGCCGCCGTTTTTTGTCTTTCCTCGGTATTGATAGTGCCATCAGCAGCCGCAATCAATGCACATATTGCCATTGAGGCATCAGCAAAATCATTATTTTTAAACTTGGAAATATTGGTTTGCAGAGAATCATTGATTTGTGATACGTTCTGCTTTAATTTCTCCCAGAAAGTCATTTTTTCTCCTGTTTGGTGAATGAGATATGATGTTTATGACCGGAGTCACATTAATCTAAGCTGCTCTTAACTTGTCAAGCAATTGCCAGACCCCGTAAGACCCTTAACTTTATCAATTACACTCCTGTAGTGTATCATGGTTCTTGAGGTTTTAGATTAACGGGACTTGAACAAAATTCAAGCCCAAACATAGCCCAAACCTGCTAGGTGTATGGCAAATACGTCACCATTATCTTGGAGCCAAGCGACAAATCTATAAGATATAGCCGTTCTAAAAGCTAACAAAGCAGAGCGTAAAAGTCTTTAAAGGTTTGTTTGCCCAACGCCGTCTCAATCCTCCTGTCAACTGTTGCCAAACAATAAAAGTGTAAGCGCAAAAAACTAATATCAAATGTCGGTGAAGGCTTTTTATGCTTCTCACTTGATATTCTTTTAGCCCTAACCAGCCTTTTGCCTCACGGTAAAACACTTCCACCCAATTACGTTGAGAATAAGTTGTAATTATCCATGCCCCTGTTGCTTGAGTCACCGCAGCGTTAGTAATTAAATAGTCAACCTCTGTCGCTTCAGATAAACTAGCAGCATTCATTACGATAGCTATTCTTCTAGTTCCTGAAAAGGCTGACATTTCTACTTCTACCGTTGCCACCCACACTGTTCTTGCGACTTCTCGCATCTAATTGAATCGCTGTAAATGCTTGTGCCTGAAGTCTTTTCGCTAGTTCGTCTAGTCTAGTCTCTACTTTTATTTCATTACTTTTTAAGTGATAAATTACTTTGCGGTTTTTCGCTAAGCCGGCTACATATTTTAACTTCTTTGATTCTAATTGCTTCAAAAATGTACTATTGTTCCCATAGCCGGCATCTACTAATACTACTCCTGGTCGTAAGCCTAATTCCAGGCTTTTCTCTACCAATTTTAATGCTAGCTCTGGTTTTTTTATGAATGATGGGTCGGCTTTACCTCCAGCTAGTGAACTCGCGTGTTGATATAATTCAACGTCTAATGGTAGGCTTTTTACTCCATCATATAAATGGGTCGTCACTACCACTACCCCGTTGTCTGTTTTCCCTACTTCTCCTATATATTGTCGACCGACTCCAGCAGTTTCCTTACCACTTTTTCGATGTCCCGAATCATCTATTATTAGAGTAAAACCCTTTTTAAGCTTTGTTTGATTGCATTCCTGCATCACTTCTTTGCGTCGTTCGTTAAGCCGCTCGGCATCCCAGGTCGCTTCCGTTAAGAAATGGTGCAATCGGTGGTAAACCACACCAGGGCGCGTTATTAGACATCTGAGTGATGTTTTTTCGCTCGCTTTCCCCTAATAATCCTCCCAAATAGTGTCTAAACCCTTTTTTTTGGGCTTGATGCCTGAAGACCTCATCGAACCGATGACACCATTTCTCAAAGCATGGGGGCATGGCGTCGGGCGTGGTTTCTTTCATGGGTGTGACGGGAACGTTAAATGCTTACCCTACTTACATTATAGCTTACTTATCTCTGATTTATTGTTTAAGTCCCGTTAATCAAGTCAATCTTCATAACTAATCGCTCTTTCACAGGTTTTTTCGTGGCCTATCTTACTTAATAGCTAATCGCTCTTTCCAGAGGATCTTGTAACTGAAGTTCTAAGGGTCGGCCGGAGCGAATTTCTAAACCGGGTAAATCGTGTTTGACTAACATTTTTTCGCCTGTTTCAGCATTTGCCAACGGCCAGAGTACCCAGCGGCTGCCAGGGGAAAGAGTGCTTAAAGTTGCAGAGTTTTGAGTCAGCCAAATTATCGGCAGTTTCGGCCGATTCTCAAGCGCATCTTCCCCAGCATTAACCGCCGCTAAAGTTTCCAAAACTACCCGGTTCCCCGATACAAGTCCAGTCCCGGCAGTCCAAAGTTTGACGTTTAACAGGCGCTTGCTAGCATAGAAGTAAAGAGAGGCAGCTACTGTCACCGCTCGTTCAAATTCTTCTGGCTGCCACGCCGCAGCGCTGTCGAGAGCAATAATAATTTCTTGACCGCCGGCTGCAACTTCTAACTCTCTCACCCGCAGTTCTCCGTAGCGGGCGCTGGTGCGCCAGTGAATCAGGCGGGTGGGGTCTCCGTGGCGGTAAGGTCTCAGGTTGCGAGTGAGGCCTTCGGTAGCAGTTTGCGATCGACTGCGATTGTAAAATTGCGGGCTGTCTTCTTGACCGATGCGATCGATCAAAGGACAAGTGCTCAACGGCAAAACTTGTGGATAGACAACCGCCACCGCTTTGACTGCGCGACTGCGCCGGCACCAAAACAACCCTAAAGGTGCCGCCGTCCTCAAGTTTACCTCTTGCCAACGATAGACGCCGCGCTGCCGGACTTCCAGATAGTATGTATCCCTGTATATACTGTTAGGCTCTATGACTTCGATCGGGCGGACGATCGGTTCTCCCAATACAAACGGCAAGATGTCTATCACTTGCAACAGAGTCTTAGGTTGGCGGGCGCGATTTTCGATTTCTAGTTCAACGGTGATTTGATCGCCCGCACTCACCGGTTCGATCGTCCGGCGACGGACTTCCAAGGAACGGAGGGATTTTCCCGGCAAAACCGCCGCTACTCCCAACAGCGCTAAACCCCCACCGCTGAGTACGTACAGCCATCCAGACATTGTATTAGTCGCCGACCCAAAAAAGAAAACCGTCATCCCCGACAGCAGCCAACCCGCGTAGGCAGGGGTGACAGCACGATTTTCAAGCCAGTCGGCGATTTTGTGACCGATGTTCATAGGAGTTGGAATTGTTAATTACTCGATCGCCCCATCCAGCCTAATTGTAAAATATTCTCAGCATTTAACACCGAATTAACTGCGAGCGATTAGATTAGAAATCAGGCATTTTTTCGCAATAAATCTACATTGACCCGCCCAAAAACGGACAAAAGCCCCCGACACTCAGTCAGGGTCGATCCCAAAATTTTAGACTCTAGTTCCTGCTCCCAGATGAATCTGTGGAGTAAATCTAAAATCTAAAATCTAAAATCTAAAATAGACTGACTGGAGACCCAAAAATGAACCCATTAAACAATCCTACACCCGTTCAACCAGAGGCTCAAGCCCGCCGACGAACACCGCCGCCGCCGCCGCCCTTGGCTGCAACTCCCGCGCCGCCTCCACCCGCGCCGAGTGCGCCCCCCGCAGCCCAGCAGCAGCGGCCTGTTGAGACACCCGTCAGTACGATCGAACAAATGGTCAGAGATGCCCATAGCGTCTCGGCTTCCGACATTCACATTCGAGTCGGCCAAGTACCTCGATTTCGGATTCGGGGCGTGATGCAAGTAGCAACTAACCACCCCAAAGTAACCCCAGAAATTTTTGAAAATTACCTAGCCGAAATTCTCACCCCCGAACAGCGAAAACAGTTTGCAACTACCAAGGAATTAGATTCAGCAATTTTTTACCCTGGCTTCGTGCGGTGTCGGCTAAACTGTTTTGATTCCCTCAGCGGCGGTGCGATGGTATTGCGGTTGATTAGTTTGGAAATACCTACTATCGATTCCTTGAGGTTGCCAGAAGTTTTCAAAAATATCATTTTGCGATCGCAGGGATTAATATTAGTTACGGGGCCTACCGGTTCGGGAAAATCGACAACAGTAGCTGCGATGATCGACCACCTCAACCAGATGGAGCAAAAGCACGTAGTTACAATTGAAGACCCGATCGAATTCATTCACCCTTCTAAAAAATGCTTGGTCAGCCAGCGGGAAGTCGGCTTGCATACCCACGAGTTTCAGCAGGCTTTGCGGGCTGTTTTGCGTGAAGATCCAGATGTAATTCTGATCGGGGAAATGCGCGATCGAGTTACCATCAATACAGCGTTGCAAGCAGCTCAAACTGGTCACTTAGTATTGGGAACTCTCCACACTCGCAGCGCCATTAACGCTATTAATCGGTTGTTGAACCTCTACCCACCCGAGGAACAACAGGCGATGCGGATTCAAATTTGCGATTCTTTAGTAGCAGTAATTGCCCAACTTTTGCTGCCAACAGTTGACAACCGTCGGGTAGCAGTTCACGATATTTTGGTGAATACACCTGCCATGCACGATTACTTAATGAAAGGTGATGATGATGAAGCTTTCCGATTAATGGAACATGATACTTACGAAGGAATGCAGATTATCAACCAGGGTCTTTACAAACTGGTGCTGGAAGGCAGAGTGACGATCGAAGAAGCAGCAAAAACTTCTCCTGAAGCCAGCGATTTAGACCGCCGCTTGCGGACAGGGGGCTACGATGTTGGGGACGCTCGCGGCTTTGAAGGCAGCAAAAAAGAACGCACAGTTCGCGCCTAATAGCAGCACACATACAGGGGTAGGCACTGCAGGACTACCCCACCCATCAAGTAACAAGATTTTTAGCAGGCGGAAATATTTGATTAAGGCTTTTGTGCGTATTTTTACTTAATATAAAACTATATTTAGTAACCAAAAATACATTTTAATTAAAAAGTAAAATGCTATAATCAATAATGTCGAGTGTATTGTTAAGTTTTTTAAACGTAGACCCTACTTTACATAAACTTTAAAATTGCGTGAAAACTCGTAGGTTATTGCAAAGAAATAGTAAAGATATGTTCGGAGTATTGCCAACACTCAGTCATTTAAGTATATAGTTGTAGTGACAAATTTTGGACAGAGAACATTCCGACTTTGCCGATATTTGCCGATCGCAGAAGTAAGCAGGTTACAAAAGCGCTTAATAAAACTACAAGCAGAGCCGATGCCGTGTTTTTCCAATTAAGTAGCTTTTAGTCGAAAAAATCCTAAAACCAAGCAGACTTTTAAAGATTCTGTCCCTCGAAAATTTGTTTAACAACGCGCTTATCAGCAACGGTATTTCTAGAATTTAAAGGAGCAAAAAAAGTGAAGAGTGCATATAACCAAAGAGAACTGTTTGAAGGTGCCAGCAAAGCGGAAATAATTGAGCGCATCCAGCAGCTAGTTCCGCCCGGTTCCCCGGAACCCCAAGATCCTGAAATCCTCGCGGCTCTCCAAACTCTCACCGCACAGCTAATCGCAGCCTATCAAGCCGACGGACAATTAGAAAGCGAACCTTTTAGCGACGTGCG
This sequence comes from Microcoleus sp. T3_A4, assembly GCF_036700465.1. Taxonomy (NCBI): domain Bacteria; kingdom Bacillati; phylum Cyanobacteriota; class Cyanophyceae; order Oscillatoriales; family Microcoleaceae; genus Microcoleus; species Microcoleus sp. T3_A4. Next base: position 86,805 of record NZ_JAUBOY010000022.1, read on the forward strand.
CGGTCGCACTATTCACCTATACGCATCGGCAGTCAGCAGCCAAATCAAAGGAAAAACCATATTAATCACCGGAGGAGAAGGATGTGTCGGTCGTTTCTTAATCGCAAAACTCCTCGAATTAGGCGCAACTAAAATCATTTCCGCAGACAACGCCCGATGTCAAAACCCCGAAGAAAATCTCCCGCTTTTTACCAGAGAAGGTGCAGTAACTTTCTATGCCGCCGATATTCGCAACCTCGACGCGCTCAAACACATATTTGAGGTAGAAAAACCAGAAATTGTTTTTCACCTAGCAGCCCAGCGCCAACCCGGACTAGCTGAAATCAAAATCCGAGAAACAGTTACAACCAGCCTGTTAGGATGTAAACACGTCATCCAACTCTGCGAAGAATACGGCGTAGAACACTGCATCTTCTCTTCTACAGGCAAAACATCTCGATATTTTACAACCGAAGTTTACGCGGCATCGAAGAAGTTTGCCGAATGGCAATTTGCCAAAGCAGCTCAAGAAGGAAATGTCACTTACGGGATGGTTCGCTTTACTCATATGTTGGAAAATAGCTTGTTCTGCGAGCAAATGTCCAAAAAAGTAGAGCAAGGTAAAACTGTCAACGTTCACGCTCCCCACCGCTACGTAACTGCTCAAAATCTTTTTGAAGCCGTACATTTATTGCTGAATTCTCTGATTGTGTCCCTTCCCGGAAAACTGAAATTTGTCGCCGTGAGTAATCTCGGTTGGCCGACAGAAACCTTGGAAGTAGCTCTTTATAAAATTCTTGAATCCGGCAAAAATCTGCCGATTTATTTTCAAGGACTTTTGCCGGGATACGAAGAACCGTTTTTCCTTGGACAGTTTGACTGGAAAAAACCTACAGAAATTCACCTTTTAATTAATGTGTTGGAAGATCCTTTTAGAAGTATTAACGATACAGGCGACATGGTGAGTGTAGAATTAGCTCCTTTTTCTTTGCCTGTCTTAGATAAACAAGTGTCGAAGCTCGAAAGCTTAATCATCGATCCAGATTTCCCCGAAGTGCAAATCAAGCACGCTCTTGTCGCAGCGGAAAAAGAAGTGATTGCTTCCTCTTTTGCATGGAGTGCCCCTGAAGACTTGTTGAAGATTTTGCAGTGGGGAATCAATCCCAAGAAATTGCAAGGTTACGGAACGGAAATCGCTGACTATCGCGAGATTATCGAACTCCTCCTGCAAGGAATCTGCGGGCGGCTCAACCAAGAAGTCTTGCACAGTGCTGGAGTTACGGCAGATGAGTTTGATGACTTAGTTGAGAGTCTTTCTACCCTGGATTTGATTCAAGCAGAAGTGGGATATTTGCGATCGGTGTCGAGATATCTCAGAGAATTTGCACCCCCCGCACAGTTCACCAAAAAATCTGAACCTGTTGCTATGCCCGATGCAGCGTAGCTTGAACATAGTTTTGAGTTGGGAGATTGTTTCCTGAGTAGCCACCCACAGGGGATGAATGAGTTATATCAATTCCGGTTGCACGAGAGAAATGGTTTTTGACAGTTGACAGTTGACAGTTGACAGTTGACAGTTGACGGGCGGGTCAAAAAACTGAATGGTTGAGTGTTAACTCTTGACTGGATTTTATTATTCCGATGCCACCGGATTTGATGTTAAACATTGACTAAGTGTTTAGTTGATTAAAAATAGAATACCCAGAAACCTGGTTTCTAAAAGAAACCGGGTTTCTTCAGTCTGGGCTTGTTTGAGGTTTAATTAAATTGAGTGACTTAACGTTGTCAGAATAGACATGATATGATATTAGTTACGATCGCACAACCGCAATCAAATTAATTTGTAGTGATGACGCTAGTCCTAGTAGTTTTAGGAGGACTTAAGTCCTCACAACAAAGGTGATAACGGTGATTTTTTGCAGGCATGATAGGATGATACTTGAGATAGAGTGGCGCTGTGAGTTAACAAAGGTGCAATTAGATTAAATAAACTCAATGAACGCAACCAATAAAATTAAATTAAGGTACTAGAATTGTGGAAATTAATCAGCTACTCTTCCTATTGATAGATGTTGTGCTATTGGCGATCGCCCTGATCCTTCTAATTCCCGTTGCAGTTCTATTTCTAGAATGCAGTGCAGCTTTCTTCTCCGACTTCGACCCCACAGCGGAAACTAAAGCACCCCGCCCCAAAGTAGCAGTTTTAATTCCCGCTTACAACGAAGCAGCAGGAATTGCCGCCACCATCTCCACCATATTACCGCAGCTAACACCTCAAGACCGCCTGTTAGTGATTGCTGACAACTGCACGGACGCAACGGCAGAAATCGCCCGTAACTCCGGTGCAAGTGCGATCGAGCGCCAAGACACACAACGCAAGGGCAAAGGATACGCACTGGATTTCGGCTTGCAGTCGATCGAATCAGACCCCCCAGAAGTAGTAATCATGGTTGACGCAGACTGCATCTGTCAGCCAGACTCTATAGAAAAATTAGCCCGGGTTGCAGTTGCTGAACAAAGACCCGTGCAAGCAACTTATCTCATGGAACAGCCACCAAATCCTACTCCGAAAGATTCCATTTCTGCTTTAGCATTTCTTGTGAAAAACTTAGTCCGTCCCAGCGGATTAAAAAAGTTAGGATTCCCATCATTACTAACGGGTACTGGCATGGCTTTTCCCTGGTCGATAATTCGATCGGTTTCCCTAGCTAGCAGCAATATTGTTGAAGATATGCAGATGAGTTTGGATTTGGCGATCGCCGGACACCCAACAGTATTCTGCCCGGAAGCCAACGTCACCGGGTGTTTGCCACAGCAGCAGCAAGCAGCTAAAAGTCAAAGAACCAGATGGGAACACGGTCACATACAGACATTGTTAACTCAAACTCCCCGGCTGACAGCAGCTTCAGTCGAGCAAAAACGTTTTGACTTATTGGCGATCGCCCTCGACTTATCCGTCCCACCCCTATCGCTGTTAGTAGCTATCTGGCTAGCTGCTTTTGCCGCCTCCTTACTAGCAGTAACCATCGGAACATCGCTGATTCCTGCGATATTGTTAGCTGTACAAGGACTGCTAATTTTAGTTTCAATTGTCAGCGCCTGGGCCAAATTCGGGCGTGCCGATATTTCCGGTTCAACCCTTTTATCTGTACCTTTTTACATCCTTTGGAAAATCCCTTTGTATCTAGGTTTTATCCTGAAGCGGCAAACTAAATGGGTGCGGACAGAACGCGATGTTTAGTATTTGTAGAGTGAGTCATTCAGATACTTGACGCAACTCTACAATCTCGTTTCTGCAGCATATTTAATAAACTGGTGCGGACAAAACGCCATGTTTAATCGGAACTCCCCGCAGGGGGTAAGTTCCGATTAAGAAACGCCCAAAGTAAAAACACAAAATAAACACAAAAAATCTGAAGCTGGAAAATTCCAACTTCAGACTTTTACTAACTCCCCGGGTAGGATTTGAACCTACGACCAATCGGTTACACTTATCCCAACGTTTCCGAAGGGGGCGGACTATTTCATCATCCCTACAAATCATGTTTGTGATCTGTCGTCGGATGTCAGGCGCTATGAGATTTATTGGTTAGGCTCCTCATCTCTAGTCTCTGCACCTTTCCGGCTACTTGTGGTTTAAACCACGGCCTTTCGCCAGACTTGGCTCAAGATTGCCGCCACCCGAAGTGCTGCGGTTTCCTTGAATTCACCCGATTTTTCAGTACCCGTTACCGGATAGAGCTGCTATGTCACTAGGGCTTTTGGTTGATGCCAAAGGCTTGCATTCATTACAGCCGACCGCTCTGCCACTGAGCTACCGAGGATTGGGGGTTTTTGTTACCCACATTTACTAACAATAGCTGAACTTACTCGATTTGGCAAGGCCTTTGAGAAACTTTTTTTTTATCAGACAGCGAGCGGGTTTCAGCAGCTAATGCAGCCCCATTCTCAACTTGGCGAGGCGCTGCTGGGATTCTGGATCGAGGGAACTGGCGAGAAAGCGACTGGAATTTTGTTTGCGGGATTTGTGTCGCCGCTCGCTGCGGCGGGCGGTGGATTCTACGTCAGCCGCTAGTTGTTCGGCGGACATCCATTCGGCACCGTAGCCGACTACGGTCAATTGCTGCGCTCGATCTGAGGTGGCGACAATCATGCGGCCTTTGCCTTTGACCGATCGCAACTCATAGCGCAAACTAGCACAAGATTTTTCAATATAGGTATCTGCTGTCTGACCGAAGTCAGTGTAGTGCACTGATAAATTTTTAGTAATAATTTCTTTAACGCCGGGAGTATCTCGATAGTGCGCGTCAAACACCAGCCTGGCCTCAAAATCTTGAACGGCGCTGTAGTTAACTAAAACCTCTATTAACTCGCGGCGAGCGGTTTCGAGTTCATCGCGATCGCGCTTCTCTCGGAGTCGAGGCCAAAGTCCAATTATGTTATAGCCGTCTACAAGTAAAACTGCTTGTGATACATAGAGTGACATGGTTCAAGGCTGAAGAGCTCCAGCACGTATAGGACATTATTTGCATTGTTCATCAAAGCTTTTGTTCAATAATATTACCTATTGATGTGTAATTGCTAGGTTACATCGCAATAATTAAACCCCCCAGACCCAGCTTTACCTGAGTTTTGGGGGGTTAGATTAACGGATAAATTTTCCGGATTATTCGGCCGATTCCAACGATACGGGCGATCGTACAACTGTCGGCAGGGATATTTTCTCAACAGCAGGAGTACAACCAAGCCACTGCACCGACAACTGGGCAAACTGCTGCGGGGGGCCGCTCACGCAAAAACGAGTCGGTAGCGCAGTACCAGGATTCCGCAGCCCTAAAAGCTCCAATTCTCTGGCTGCAGCAGCCACCACCCGTACCGCAGGATCGATCAATGTCACCCCAGCAGGCAAAAGCGAGCGAACCACAGGAGCCAACAGCGGATAATGAGTGCAGCCGTAAATCAGCGTATCGATGCGCTGCTGAATCAAAGGAGCCAAATATTCCCTAGCCACCTCACAAGTATAAGGATCGTGAATCCGGTTTTGCTCCACCAGCGGCACAAAAGCCGGACAGCTAACCTGCCACACCAGGCAAGAATCGTCCATCTCCAAAATCGCATTTCGATAAGCATTGCTAGCAGCCGTAGCAGGAGTTGCGATGACCCCGATCCGCTTGCCTTGCTGCACTGCAGCCTGCGCCCCCGGCAGAATTACTCCCAGCACCGGGATATCAAATTCAGCCTGCACCATCTCCATCGCCAAAGCAGAACTGGTGTTGCAAGCCATAATGACCATTTTCACATCCTGTTCCACCAACCAGGCCATAATTTCGCGGACAAACTCCACAATTTCTGACGGCGTGCGAGTGCCGTAAGGCAGCCTCGCCGTATCTCCAAAATAAAGTATCGATTCGTTGGGCAATTGTCGGTACAACTGGGTCAAAACAGTCAAACCGCCCACGCCGCTGTCAAAAATACCGATTCTTTGTTGTCCAGAGTCTGTTGTCATTTGTTAATAGTTAGTTATCTGTTGGCAGTTGTCAGGAAAGCTGTTGTCAGTTGACATGAAAGCAATTGGCCGTTGTCCGATGCCCGATGCCCGATGCCCGATGCCCGATGCCCGATGCCCGATGCCCACTGCCTATTATCTTTGTTGAAGATAAAACACAATGCCGCGAGCGATCGAAGCCGCCATTTGACTGCGGTAAGCTGGGTCAGAAAGCCTAGCAGCATCCTCAGCACCCGTCACAAAACCCACCTCCAGCAAAACAGAAGGCATAGAAGTCTTCCTCAAAACATAAAATCGCGCCTGCCGCACTCGGCGGTCACTCGCCCCCGTCCCCTCCAAAATACTGGCGTGAATCACCCTCGCCAAATCTTGGCCGTTATTGAAATAATAAGTCTCAATCCCACTGATATCGGGCCGACTCATATTAATCGCATTAGCGTGAATGCTGACAAACAAACTAGCATTCACCCGGTCCGCCAAAGAAACTCGGGGTTCCAGGTCGATTTCCCTGTCGTCAGTCCGAGTCATCACCGCCTGGACTCCTTGCTGTTCCAGCAGCCTCGCCACCTGAAGCGAGATATCCAAAACAATCTCCTTTTCCTGAATGCCCTGAATCCCGACTGCCCCCGGATCGCGGCCACCGTGACCAGGATCGATCACTACTACGGCGCGGCGGTTTGAAGCTTGGGGCAACTCATCGGTTCCGAAAGTCCTTCTCGGCAAAGGCTGCTGCTGGCTGGGAGTGCGAGTGAAAGGCTGCTGCGCGCTAGCATTTGATCGCAACTGCAAAGACAGCAACTGCGGGTTTGGTCTCGTCACCCTACCTACCTCTACCCCCGATCGCGGCTGCACCCAAATCACCACAGTCTCCGCATCTTCTTGGCTGGCTGTAAACGATACAGGACTGTTGGCATCGAGCTGAGGAATTTCCCCCGTTAGGACACCAGAAGCGATCCTGATCCAGTAAGATCTCGACCCCTGGTCCCAGCCGCTGGTATAGGAGACTTGGCGGTCAGTTCTCACCACCAGTTGCGTGCCGTTACTGGCTAAATCAATTGACTGAACTCTCGCTAAATTTCCTTGAGCTTGTCTAGCCGGAGGATCTACAGTCAGGCGGCGGGGAACCGAGGGCTGTCGTACTACACTTCCAGGCAATAGCACAACCCCGCCCAAATTGCTCACTGACGCCCGCCACTGAGTATTAGGACTCTTCATCCGCAAAGTCACGCGGGTAACGGGCGGGTCTGTTGGCAGTTGCCGGACTTCAATCTTGTCAACCCCGTGCTGACCGTTCGTTTGAGGCTGTTGGCTGCTTAGGCTTGGAGCTAAACTCGCTCCCTCAATATCGAGGGTGGCAATGTCCCCAGCCCGACTTTGTTGAAAATTAATTTGGGGGCGACCGCCCTCCGTGCGGACTAAAAAACCGTCCGCCGTCACCTGAACGTTCTGAACTACAGTCGCCTCGGCCGACTGGGCTTGGGGTGCTGAAGATTCAACCGATAACCTTTCTCCCCCCGGCTCTGAAATCGGATTTTGAGTTTCTCCCCGCACCGGCGTTGGCAAATCCACTGTCCACTCGCTCGGAGAAATCCCCCGGAATTTTACTTGCTGAGGGTCTATACTAAACCCGTCTCTGATCTCGACCACAATTCTGGTCGTATCGTTGTCAAACTGCCCTACCCGCACCGATTCGATCGCCCCTGAGAGCGGTCTGCTGACCGATGGACGACCCAGACTCGTCCCCGGCAAGTCGATTACCAACCGCATCGGGTTGAAAATCAGTTGAGCCTTGGGTTGTACTCCCCCGTCTGTTGTAATGTAAAGCCGGTTCTCTGAAGCATCAAACCGCCAAGATTGCAGTCTAGCTGCTTCGGCGGCTCCGGCGAGCAAAAATACACTTAAGAAACTCGGTAGTAGCCAGTGGAATTTCACGACAGTTTTTTCCTCGTTTGCGTTACTGCCAAAAGCTGGAAGGGCGCTGCTTGCCCTCAGAGGCTTTCAGCAGTTAGCCGCCAGCAGACCGGGGGCACGGGAGCCCTCAGTTGTTGGCTAAATTGACTTTTTTATGCGTTAACAGGCTCCCAAATGCCAGATACGGGCATTTTTGAACTTTCCCGTATACTTGGGGGCGATCGGTTATAAGCAGACTGAAAGATTGTTGGCACAAGGGAAGGTATTTATTTTTAGGAGCAAGAAACAAGGTGTTTCTTGAAGCTAGAAGATACAAGTTAGAAGGTACAAGTTAGAAGGTAGAATTTTACCGTTCTTCCAGGGAGGGGTTTCATAGCTCTTTAATGTTGGCGAAGCTCGTTACGGCAAGGGTTATAATCCGCTTTACACTTGCGTTTTGTTCTAACTTTTCCTAAACTACCTCAATAACTTAACAACTTACCTCGGTAACAATCCGGATTTCCAAGATTGAGGTAACTTTTCAAGGTCACCAAATGTTAGTCCCTGACCAACTGACATATTCTTTGAAAAAAGCTTTTTTGCTACTTTTTTGCTAAGAGATTGACAGTTAAATACAACTACATATCGCCCCTGCTCTCTTTTTTTCTGGATTTTTTTAATCAGTGGTTTTCGGTGCTGCTTGACACTTAGTGGGGCGATCGTAATCGCGCCCGCCAATTTTACACTATGATAGCTAGTCCATGTTTTCAGCAGTAACGGGAGAGTTTTGTGTGTTACTTGGGTCGGCAATGCTTTGTACTTTCGACTCTTTTTGAGTGAACGATCGACACCCAGAGCATTGGTTGGTTGACCTGAGAAAAAGTTTTGACCGTAGATATAATAGTTATCGCAGTTGTAAAGTTTGTTGGACAGCAAAGACAATCGATCGGCTTCTGGGTAAAACCTGTGATTTGGTTTAATGACTTGCCTTTCGACTAACTGCATAACTTGGATGTGTACTACCAGTTAGAGAAGATACACTATCTTGGTGATTGTGTCAATCTCTGACCGAAAGCATCCAGGATACAAGCCCTCGGATTCATTCCTTCGCAGACTCAGGACCCAGAAATAAAAAACCTGTATCCGATAAAGAAGCCCTCGAATTGATCCGTGGGGTCAATGCTTCAATTCTAAAATCTAAAATCTAAAATCTAAAATCGATTGACCTTCTAAAAAAATGGCAATCAATAACAGTAGATACATGACATCACAGAAAGACGGAGACTTACTTTCCTGCAGGAGTCGTCCACAGCAAACCAGTGGTTTAGGTTAGCTCCAGCCTGTAGATAGCCGCTGGGGAGTCAATCTCGAAGATCAAATCGACTGACTCTCAAGATAGGGAAGTTTTGTACTATAGCAACTGCCCTGACGGTGAGGACGTTCTTAATTTTTGAAACCTAAGCGGTCGATTGCGCCTTCTTGCAGGACTTCTTTTTACCCGCTTTGCTTCGCCCCTAGAGCTTTCAACATCTGCTATACAATACCACCGGTGCGATCGAGTTATAGCAAATTTATTTTTAATCGGGATCGACACCTGCAAGTTATTTTTTTCCCTAGTAATCCACGGCCCCATGTCTACTCAACAGTGCTGAAATTCGCTCTCGCCCCTAGGTGCAAAATTCCGGCTCATCCAGTTCAAAATTGCTTGATTTACTTGTTCCGGGCATTCATCCTGGGGACAGTGGCCCGCATTGTCTAATTCAACTAGCTCTACATAATTGGGGTTGCATTCGACAAATTGGTGGGGTCTGGCGAACCGAGGGGGAATCATCCGGTCTTGTTTGCCCCAAATTAACAGCATCGGGATTGTTAAATTTCGCATCACAATTTTGACACTGGGGCAAAACTGTGAACTGCCTACAGCTTTAAATAAGGCGCAGAAGGCGCGGGCGGCTCCCCGATCGCCCGCTGGCCCTGCTAGAATTTCCACTAATTCGTCGGTAACAGCTTCGGGGTTGGAGTAGGCAAAGCCAACCCAGCGACGGACAAAGGAAGGCTTGCGGGCCAAATAAAACAGAGGCCTGAGTACGATCGGAGAAACAAACAAACTTTCAACCGTTTCGATCGCCGGAAGCAGCCATCCGGGCACCGCCTCGGCTCGCACAGAGGGGTCTGGGAGGCTAATCATCACCGTGCCGGCCACCATGTCCGGGTGAGCCGCGGCTACGGCCAGACAAATTAGTGAGCCGATCGAGTTTCCTGCCAATATTACTGGCTCTCTGATAAAAGTTAGCCAAAAATCATAAACTTGATCAACCCACAGAGACACAGAGTAGTTGACCGGAGCTTTTTGGGAAGCGCCAAATCCTAACAAATCCAAGGCGTAAACCGTTTGGTTTTCGGCGAGTTGGGCGAGATTTTGTCGCCAGTGACCGATCGAAGCTCCAAACCCGTGCAGTAAAATAATCGGCGTTCCCGATGCGCGCGGGGCTATTGGTTTGGCCACAGAATCTTGAAATTCCGGCGCGCCTTGATTTCGTACCCCATCAGGCCGCAAATAAGTGTAGCGAGTTTGCCAACCCCGCCACATCCAGTCTCGTTGAGTTCCCACCCGTTGGTGCCACAGCAGAGAATTTGTCAATTTTGCCTCAGCTCGCAACATAAATTTACACTTGCTTATACCTATTCTACAAGGCAAATCAGGCGACTTGGGGGACTGGCCAGACCGGGGGAGATGGGCTAAGAAAAGCGGTTGTACCTCATCCTTAAGCTTTTACCCTGAATTTTTGACGGTTTTGTCATCAATCGGGTAAGGGAGGGGGCGATCGTGTGTGAAGTTAAAATAAAACTAGGCAGAAACTCAGCCAGACTGAGTAGAATAGCAAGTATTGTAAGAATTCATTTACGATCGTCCAAATATTCCCCAAGGCTTTAGCGCAGGGGACACAGGGCGCGGTAGTACGTCCGGTAAGGGTAACACCTTATAAAACAGTTCGATCGTCAATCGTGAAAAATTGACCGATGAAACCTGTAACTATCAAAAAGCTTCGCTATTAAACTACTGCTTGTAAAACCATTCATGCCTGTGATTGAAAGAAGACAAAATCGCAACCTACCCCAGATCAACGAAAATATTCGATACCCCAAAATCCGGGTAATCGATACCGACGGCGCGCAACTAGGGATATTGACGCCTGCAGAAGCGCTGCGCCTGGCAGAAGAAAAAGAACTCGATCTCGTACTTGTCAGCGACAAAGCTGACCCGCCCGTATGCCGGGTAATGGACTATGGGAAGTACAAATTCGAGCAGGAAAAGAAAGCGCGAGAAGCAAAGCGGAAGCAGCACACTGCCGATGTTAAAGAAGTGAAGATGCGCTACAAAATTGAAGAACACGACTACCAAGTGCGCCTCAAACTAGCAGACCGCTTTATCAAATCTGGGGACAAAGTAAAAGCCACGATCATGTTCAGAGGTCGGGAAATCCAACACAGCAACCTCGCAGAGGACTTGCTTAAGCGCATGGCCACAGATTTGCAGGAAATCGCAGAAGTGCAGCAAGCCCCCAAAAAAGAAGGACGCAGTATGATGATGCTGCTGTCGCCAAAGAAAGTATAAATAGATAGTCATTAGTGAGCAGTCATCAGTCATAAACTGGTGACTGATAGCTGATGACTTCGGAAGTTAGTCAGGAATAAGCTACCACACAGGGAAATCAACGCTGCATGGAAAATTTTCAAATCAGCGGTTCGGCGGGAGTAAGACAAGGAGTGCTACGATCGCTCAACCTGCGATCGGAAGAAGTAGAGCGAACCTTACTGATGTTCCTCGTCTACACTCTAACCTCCGTCGGGCTGATCTGGCTGGAACTCAGCACAGTAGGTCTGTTTTTAGACGAGTACGGTGCCGACAAAATGCCTTTTATCTACATAGCCAGCGCCTTTATCGGTTCTGGCTTGGGATTTGTCTACTCGTGGCTGCAAAAAATCCTGCCGCTGAGGCGCACCGTCGTAGTGGTTCTGGGCATGATGTCGGTACCGCTATTTTTGTTTCGATTCGGAATTGGCTACGAAAATACTAAGATAGCTGGCATCAGCATCGCTTTTATTACTATTTTTTTGATGTGGCTGTGGGTGGAAGCTTGCTATGTCCTCAATGACCTCAACACTTCTATCACTTCCAACCAACTGTTTAATATTAGAGAAATCAAGCGCACCTATCCGCTAGTCAGTAGCGGCTATCTAGTAGCTGGAGTAGTCAGCGGATTTTCTCTGCCTGTTTTGCTGTACGTAGTCGGACTCAAAAACGTTACCCTCATATCGGGGTTGATGGTGGCGACAGGCTCGGTGTTGCTGTACTACCTCACGGAAAAATACAGCCAAGCATTCCCGGAAACGGCTCACTGGACGGATGACGACGAAGACGACGACCAAGAAGAATTTACCGCCCGCAAAGTTACAGGCCCGCTGCAAAAATACGCCGTACCTCTAGTCAGTTTCTTCATCCTCGCAGAAGTCGTCTACGTGCTGGTAGATTTCCAATTCTACAGCCAGCTAGAATACCAAAACCCGGGGGACGGAGCTAGCTGGATCGCTAGCTTCCTGGGCATTTATGAAGGCATACAAGGCCTGTTTCAAGTGGCGACTCAGTGGTTCGCTTCGAGCAGGTTGGTGGAAAGAATCGGTGTGTTCGTGACGGCGATGATTTTGCCGGCGGGCATCGCTATACTCGGGGTGCTGACCCTAGGAGCATCCCTGGGCCAGCTAGTGTCTGTGTTCATCGGGCTGATATTGCTGAGATTTTTAGACGAACTGCTGCACTACACGCTGTTGGAAACCGTTAGCCCGGTTTTGTTTCAACCGATTCCCGACAATATTCGATCGGGCATTCAAACTCTGGTCAACGGTGTGGGCGAACCATTGTCCTGCGGAGCTACAGGAGTAGGCATCCTGATTATGCTGTGGGTGACAGGCAAGATACTCCCCCAGCAAGACGAAAATGTATTTCACGACCAGCAAAGCTTGATATTTATTGGCGTGATCGTCATATTGGCACTGTTGTGGGTGTTTGTCGTATGGTTGATCCGCTCTCAATACGTGGGTTTGTTGGTCAAAAGTGCGGAGCGGGGGCGCTTGGGCGTTACAGACGTTGACCTCAAAGCTCTCAAGCGCGCCGTGGTGGAAACTCTACAAAAGCCGGGGGGCGAAGATGAAAAGCGCTCTTGCATAGAACTGCTGACGCAAATTGACCCCAAAAATGTCGGAGAAGTTCTCGCTCCCATCCTCGATTCCCTGTCCCCAGGTTTGCAGCGCCAGAGCTTGGAAACGATGCTGCAACACCCGAACCCCGCATATTTAGAAGCTGTCCGCGCACTCTCGCAGCAATCCTTGCCGCCGGAGGTTCTGGCCTTGGCTTTGCGCTACATCTGGCTGACGGAATCTGAACCGAATATTGAGAGCTTGCGGCCTTACTTGCAGCCGACGGTCGATCCGGTGGTGCGGGGTACGGCGGCTGCTTTAATTATGAGAAGGGGCGATCGCCAGCAAAAGGCAGAGGCTACTAATACGCTGCGGCAAATGCTGACACACAAGCAAGAGCGGGAACGTGTTATGGGGACGCGGGCTCTGGGAGAAGCTGATTATTTGCAAGGACTGCGGCTGCATATCCCCAATCTGTTGCAAGACGAATCTCTGCGAGTGCGCTGCGCTCTGTTAGACGTGATTTCGTCTACTCATTCGGAAGAATATTATCCTTCGCTGCTGCGCGGACTTGGTTACAAATCGACTAGGGAAGCGGCTTTGCAGGCTATAGTCAAACTTCACAACGACGCGATTCCTTTGCTCGTGTATTTGGCTGAGGACATCCACAAGTCGGATTTGGTCAGGTTGCAAGCTTGGACGGCTCTGGGTCAAATTGGAACTGTGGAGGCGATCGACATTTTGGTCAGCAATTTGATGACGGCTTGGGGAACTACCAGGCGCAATATTCTCCGCATCCTCTTGAAAATGCCTTCGGAAGCGGGGATAGAAGGGGTTCTAGACCGCATCGGCCGTAGCGGCTTGGAAACTCTCATCGAACAGGAGTTAATGTTTATCGGTCAAATTTATGCAGGTTTGGTAGATTTGTCTGGGGTAACGAGCTACGGCAATTTCTCGGATCGGGAAGCCAACAGCACCGGGGCATCTGGGAACGATACGGCTCAATTGTTGCAGCGGGCTCTGGCGGGGTTGGAAGCTGATGCTAGGGAGCGGTGTTTTTTGCTGATGAAGTTTCTTTATCCGTTGGACACGGTACAAGCCGCTGCTTTCAACATCGCTTCTGGCCAACCTTCTTTGGTTGCTAGGGGATTGGAAATTCTCGACAATACTGTGGATATAGCTAGGAAGCGATCGCTCATCAATTTGTTAGATCAACACTCGGAAAGAGAAAAATTGAGCAATCTCTCAGAATTGATGGTTTACAAACCTCTAGCGCCTAGCGATCGTTTGCGCCGCTTGCTAGAATTGCGCCACTTCCTTTCGGATTGGGCCTTGGCCTGCTGCTTTCACTTGGCGAGGGAAGCGCGCTGGAGTCTTACGGCTCAACAAACTCTCGTCTGTCTGCAACACCCGACGGGTTTTGTCCGCGAAGCAGTGTTAGCCTATTTAAAAATAGCATCGCCACGGGCTTTGGTCGAATTGTTGCCCAGGCTGCAAAATGACCCCGATAATTTGGTATCCGCTCAAGTTGAAGAGATGATGGCAGAGTTGGGTGCTGGGGGAAAAAGGTAAAGAAGGAAGAAGGAAGAAGGAAGAAGGAAGAAGGAAGAAGGAAGAGGGAAGAGGGAAGAGAAAACAAAAAGAAACTATGCCCAATGCCCAATGCCCAATGCCCCATGCCCCATGCCCAATACCCAATCCCCAATTCCTCTTCCTTTGTTTAAGTTTAAATTAATCATTGCATCTTATTATGTTAACCAGCGTCGAACGCCTATTGTTTGTGAGGGAGGTTCCGATTTTTAAGGAACTGCGGGATGATTTTCTCGTGCGTCTAGCATCGGTAATGGATGAACTTTCGTTTCCTTCCAAGCACAGGATTTTTACGGAAGGACAAGAAGGGCGGTCTCTCTATATTTTGGTATCGGGAACGGTGCGCGTGCATATAGGCGATCGGGATTTGGCACAGTTGAAAGCGGGGGCTTGTTTCGGGGAAATGTCGCTGTTTGATGCAGAACCTCGATCGGCTTCTATTTCTACTCTCGAACAATCCGAGTGTTTGATGCTGACTCAAATGCAGCTATACGATGCGATTGATGAAACGCCGGGAATTGCGGTGAATATTATTCGTTTGCTGTCGCGCCGGATTCGGGAGTTGAATCAAAAGTTGAATGCTAAAGAGGCAACTATGCCTCCTACAGAGACTGTGAGAGTTCCTGAAATGCGATGAAATTGGGGAATTGAGAATTGTGTTTTTAGTCGATCGGTAATTCTGCACAATTTATCTTCTGTAAGGTGCTAATAGCGCACAATTTCTCGGGCTAGTGTCCGCTATTGGCACCTTATACTAGAGTCACAAAAAAATGTAACTATAGACAACCCCCAAACCAGAATATTCATCAGTCATAGCCAATCTAAAATCTAAAATCTAAAATCTAAAATCTAAAATCTAAAATCTAAAATCTAAAATGGCATGACTATCGCCAATAAGGCCGGCCCTTCCAGAAAACTCCTACCGTAACTCCGATTAGTGCAGTTTCCGATAAACTTGCTAATAAAGGAGGTATGGGTAGGAATGACTTTAACACCAAACCCAAGAGTACGCAGAAAACTAAAACCCACAAACTAATTCGGTTGAGCAAAAATTGTTGTTGCCAATACTCTAAAAAGTACACTGCTAAAGCTCCCATTCCCACTGCCGCAGCGAAAGGTATCAATGTCCCCAGGGAGGAGCCGTAAAGAAGCGTCACGACGTTGCGGATTGGCCGCGATTGCGTGAAACCCCAGGCTAAAAATAGCTCCAATCCAATCACGATGCAGTTGACGAGGGCGGCAATTTGCAGCATTTCTCGCCAAGGTAAAAGTTTTAAGCGCCGCAGAAAATTACTCACGATCGGCAGATTAGGTAGGTTGCTTTGATTTTATAACAGTTTTGCCCTGGCGATCGACCTTTGATGACAATTTGTGAAGTAAAATAAAGATATAGAGCAGTCTCTTGACAAATTCACCCAGAGTACCTGCCTATTAGTTGTTGGAACCGTGAAAGGAAAAAAGTTATGGTGGAGAACACTGTCGATTGTGCTGTAGCTTGCGTCAATGGCTGCGTTCTGGGCGACAAGTGCCCGAAGCGGGAATACGCAGAAGCAACGTCCAACTTTATTGAAAATACTTCTCTGGATAAAATGCTAGAAATAGCAGAGGAAGCGGTGAGAAGGAAACGGACGGAACCCCCCAAATGGATAATTCCTGATTTTCCCGAATAGAATTAACATCCACATTAAAAAGCGATCGCCCGTTGCAAAATGGCGATCGCTTTTTGTATTCCCAATGAAATAGCCGATCGTAATCCATATATTTCCTGGGATAGAAGCTTTGAGCTTAAATAGCAATTATGATGCCAGTTAATGACACCCATTGGCAATAACTAAAAATAATTCAGCTCAAGTGAAATTCGGACATTTTTAATTTAATTGAGTTCAAAAACAAACAGGAGCAAGTCTCGTGGCACAGCAAAAGGAACGCAAGGCAAAAACAACAATAGATGGTGATAATTTGGGCGAATTGCCTCAAGAAATTACCGAATCTTACGGTACCGGCGTCATCGATCAACCGGGATTGAGCCAAGACGACATAACAACCCTGCAGGACATCAGTTCGGAATACTCTTCCACCAGTTCCCAAATCGGCAGCGAGGATGGCGATCCTGCTGCGGAACAAGAAAGTGCCACTGGCGAACAATCGGTGGGCGGAACCGCGCCTACTCCCGACCTGGATATTGTTGACGAGCTCGGAGCCGCGGCGGGCATAGAAATGCCAGATGGCGCTATTTTGCACACAACAGATATGCTTGAACATCGAGATGAAAATCGGTGGGAATTAGACCCGAGTTCTGCGGAAGATTATCAGGAACGACCGGATTTTTAGGTCTATGTGGTACAAAAAAAATAGGTAGTATAATAGGAGCGGGTTCACCAGTATCCATACTTCATATCCGAAGTATTTGTAAATCCGCGCCTCCTCACTTTGGCTTTTGCAACACATATCCAACTCCCCGAAAAGTATGCAGTAGGCGTTTTGAGTTACTTGCTTCTAACTTAATCCGTAACGCACGAATATACACTTCAATAATGTTTGACTCTCCCATAAAATCGTAACCCCAAACTTTTTCTAAAATTCGGTTACGGGTAACGACTTGACGGGAATTTTGTAGCATAAATTCTAACAAATCAAACTCTTTGGCAGTGAGTTCAATTAGTTGACTGCCTCGATAAACTTCACGGGTTAAACCGTTCAATATTAGGTCTTCAAATTGTAAATTACCCGGGTCATTTGCTTGAGTTTGGCGCCGAGGGGCTTTGACTCTCGCTAGGAGTTCTTCAATACTGAAAGGCTAGTAAAATATAGGCTCAAAGTGATGCAGGGAATTAGTGGCTAACCGGCACTGACTTTACCGCCAGCAGTTTTCATTTCCCTGAGAACAAGGTAATTGTAATTCCTCCCTTGCGTAATTGAGAAAGCTGTACCTCACCCAACTGACAACTGCTATATCTTCTTATTGCTCAACATCTCCGGTGAATTACCCCTCATAAAGTGTGTTTGTAGTCAGGACTTTAGCCCTCTATATGCGGGTGAATAATCACTATTAGTCCTGACTACAAACTTACTGTGCTTAGATCACCGGGTATGATATTATGTATCGCAAAAACCGGGTTGATGAAGCCAACCCTCCTTAACAAAAAGGTGCTGTATGGAATTTAAAGATTTTCTGGCTTTGCTGCATCCTATTTTAGCTGTAGCGATTGTTTTTCCTATGCTTGGTATTGTTCTCAATATGGCGTGGCAAACCATGCAGCGTCGCAAGCAAATTGCGATCGACACCAAGAGCAAAATTCCACCTGTAGTCGGTCCAGAACACGTCAAAGCAGGTCGAATTCTGTCAGGTTCTGTGGTAGGAGTGACGTTGGTGGGTCTAGCCTACCCGATTTTTGAGCATATTTTGAGCAAGGATGTTTGGAGCAAAAACTCGTTTCAGGTCATTTTCATTGTGCTGATGTTTGTTGCAACGATCGCCTCTTTGGTCATGCTATATCGAGCGACACCCGCTTTATGGCGCGGCATATTTGCGACCCTAACAGGTACTGGTTTGGTGATTCTTGGCACTCAAGATGGCGTTTATCGGCGAACCAATGAATGGTATTGGTCTCACTACTACATTGGCATCGCCGCGGCGCTAATTATGGTTTTCTCCCTTGCCATCATTCAAGACATTTACAAAGACCGCTCAAATCGCTGGCGCACTATCCATGTGATATTGAACTCGATCGCTGTGCTGCTCTTTCTGGGACAGGGAATGACCGGAACCAGGGATTTATTAGAAATTCCTTTGAACTGGCAGAAACCCTATATTTATACCTGTGATTTCGCCAATAAGACCTGCCCAAAGTCGTGAGCGATGGCCTTATCGATATTCAAGTCTAAAATTAGTAGAAATTAGAGAGGGCGGGACACCCCACAAGGAATTTCATGTATTGTGGAACAGGCATCTTGCCTGTTTTTGAGATTTTATGTATTGTGGAGCAGGCATCTTGCCTGTTCTTGAGACGAGAATGTTGCAATATCTGGGTCACTACCAATCAGTCACCAATCTTAATCATTGCGAGTCAAACCCTGAAGGCTAACTTGCAAAATCGACAAACCCAAAATCAGCAAAAACAAAACCAGCCCGATCGTACAAGCATAGCCAATTTCCAAATCCTTAAAAGCCCGTTCGTAAAGATAATAAACAACAGTCTTAGAACTATTTCGCGGCCCGCCCTGAGTCATAATATAAACTTCTTCAAAAACCTTAGTAGCAGAAATCGCCGAAATCACGGCTACCAAAACTAAATAAGGCTTCATCAGCGGCACAGTAATATCCCAGTGCTTTCCCAAACCATCAGAACCGTCAATAGCAGCCGCCTCATAAAGTTCTGCAGGAATAGCTTGCAGCCCTGCCAAATAAATCACCATGTAATAACCCAATCCTTTCCAGATAGTAACCGCCATGACGCTAAAGATTGCTAACTTCGGATTAGCCAGCCAAGAAACAGGAGGCAAACCCAACAATTCCCCCAACTGATTCAGCAGTCCAGTCTCAGCAAACAGCCACTTCCAAGCAATCCCGGCGACAACCATTGAAATCACCGCCGGCGTGTAGTATGCTGCTCGAAACCAGTTCATCCCCTTAAGTTTTTGGTTGCACAAAATCGCCATTCCCAACGGTAGAACAACCAATACAGGCACAACGCAGGTGAGATACAGCAGCGTATTCGTCAAAGTTTGCCAGAATGTGCGATCGCCCCACAACCTGTTAAAATTCTTCAAACCCACCCACTGCGGCATTTGAGTTAAATCATATTCGTAATTAGTAAAACTCAAATAAAAAGCTTGCACCGCAGGCCACAAAACAGTCAAACTCAAAATAAATAAAGCAGGTAGCAAAAACAAATAAGGCGTCAAGGAGCGTCGGGAAAAAGTCACAGACATAGTAATTAGTAATTGGTAACTTTACTCGTTAACAGGCTATGCCTGGGAACCAGTTATAAAACTCGCATTTGTAGGGTGCTATTCGGCGCACCTGCGCTGAGTCCTTGAAAATATTTCTTGTCCCCCCCTTATTAAGGGGGGTTAGGGGGGATCTAGACTTTGACCCTACAAATAATAATTATTTAACTCCCGCAAACAAACCCTGCCAGTCTCCGGGAGAACTGGCATTTTCCCCCTCTTTCACCTCAAAAGTAACCTTGCAAGCTTGCGGTTGTTCCAAAGCCTCCACGCACAATTCTGCAATATCTTCCCGACTGACTTTGCCCCTAATATTGTCTCCTTGCTCAAATATTAAAGCTTTGCCTCCCGGTTCTTCAGTTAAAGCGCAAGGTCTGACAATAGTATAAGGTATGCCGCTCGATCGCACACAATCTTCCCCTTTCAACTTCCAAGTCAAAATCCCCCCCAACATATCATTCATTCTGACTGCCGGCGGTTCTTCTTCCAAGTTAATTCCAGGGCGGCCCGGGCGGGTAACTCCTGCCGAACTCACCATCACAAATCGCGGCAAAGTCTGTCCCCCATAAGCTTTAATAGATTCTAACTCCAGTTGAAAAATACCCGGTGTAAATTTCGGGTTGAGCGCGCCATCATATTCAAACTTGCTCAACATTAACTGAAAAGAAAAAATACTGCTGCCATCAAATTTAGAGCCATCCTTAACAGTTTTCGCGCGGAATACTGGAATTAACTCATCAAAAGGAACGGTGATAGTAATCCAGGTATTGTAAACAGTATCAAACGAATAGCAATAGCCAATTCCATCCCATTTAGCTTCGTTGCGAACAATCAATTTGTAGCGCTTGCCGTCTCCTTTGACGCGCAGGTGGAGGCCGCTAAATCCTGTGAGATTGAGCGGAGGATCAAAGTTGCGGGTACGCACCGAAGCAAAGCCACCCGAGTTGGCAGTAGAAACATTGCCTGTGAATATAGCTGTATTGTCTGTCAGCCGGATCGAACTTTCGCTAGTGCCGCCCATCACGATGTCGTCCAGGGCCCCCCAAGTTTCTTTTAAATCTTGGCTGGGTTTTGTGAAGTCAAAAATTGTTTTGTCGCCTGGTTGAATTAGCTGGCGGCGAACAGCTTGGACTAAATTATTAAGGCCTTTGTATTCGACTATTTCGGGAACATCCACAACTTCCGGCATATAAAATTTGATGCCTTGATAATATTTTTCCCGCGTTGGGGTGTCTCCTTCTATCGGTTGAACTTTAGTGCCGGTACAGCAGATAACTGCTTCCACACCCTCGGTTACTAGCGGTGTTAGCGTCTCTGCCAGAGTGATATCTCCTTCGACTAATTCGACATTATTGCCGAGAATTTCTGTTGCTCTTTTAGCATCTCTGACGAGGCAGCGTACTTTATATCCCCGCTGTTGCAGCCGCTTAACAACTCGTTTCCCGACGCCGCCGGTAGCACCGGCTACCAGTATCAGTTTGGGTTGGTCTTTTTTAGTTTTGCTGCTGCTTCCCAAGAGTTGTTGCAGCCAGCTAATGCTGCCAATGAAGGGAATGACGCCGAAATAAGCCAAGGTTTTGAGAAACCGGCCGGCATCCCATTGGGCGGTCTTTTTTTCAGTCATACTAGCTTCCTCTGAATTGGCTCAAATCTACTTAGCTGCTTTTGTATTTTAATCGAATTTTCGATTTTTGAATTTGGGCGATTCCCTACCATTCGGGATAGCTTCGCTAGCGCGGACTTTGTTTACTTGACAATGGGTGTGGGATGAGTTTGGCTCAAGGGAATCTCAATAATCAACTCGGTTCCCTCTCCGGGGGCAGAAATGCAAGTCAATTTGCCACCGTGTTGTTCTACCGCAATTTCGTGGCTAATCGCCAAACCTATCCCTGCACCTTTGCCTACCTGTTTTGTGGTAAAAAAAGGCTCAAAAATTTTCTGGCGAACTTCTTCTTCCATGCCCCAACCGTTGTCCTTGATCCGAACTGCTACGGCTTTTTCTCCGGGACAAAGTTCAGTCATGATCCGAATTTGTCCGTACTTAACTGGCTCTTCTTTGTCCCCGCCTTGGGACGATAAATTCTTGTTGATAAAGGCCTCTTCGAGAGCATCAACTGCATTTGTCAGCACATTCATAAATACTTGGTTGATTTGAACTGCGTAACACTCAACCAAAGGCAGAGAACCATATTTTTTGATGAGATGAATTGCGGGGCGATCGGGCTTCGGTTTGAGCCGGTTGCTCAAAATCAATAAAGCGCTGTCCAATCCGTCGTGAATGTCAACTGGTTTAATCTCTGCTTCGTCAATTCTAGAGAAGTTTCGCAGCGACTGAACTATCTCGCGGATACGGTTAGCTCCTACTTTCATTGAACCCAGTAACTTCGGTAAGTCTTCAACTATAAACTCTAATTCAACTGCTTCTATTTGTGCTTGAATTTCTGGCGAAGGCGACGGATAGTGCTGCTCGTAAAGCTGCAATAAATTGATCATTTTTTGACTGTATTCATTAGCATAGCTAAGATTGCCGTAGATGAAGTTAATCGGGTTAGTGACTTCATAAGCAACCGCCGCCACCAACTGTCCCAAACTTGACATTCTTTCGCTTTGCACCAATTGAGTTTGCGCCCGCTTCAGCTCGGACATCGCTGTTTTTAAATTAGCAGTTTTTTCCCGTTCTCTGGCGACTGATGCTTCTAGTGCTGTATTTAATTTTTCGAGTTTATCGACTTGGCACAGCACTATATTAATCATTGCTTTTCTCAGTTCCAATGCAGCGTCTATTTCGCATTGTTTCCAAGGCAACGATTTGTACCTGACATTTTCTTTCCACAGCTCGAAGGATTTCCGAGGAGACAGTCGAGGGTTGCCATCTTCATCGGTTTCAACTGGTTTGTTGGGGTTGCCCGCCCAATTCACCGTCTTAATTACTTCCGGGCGAAACCACAAAACGTATATTTTCTGAGTCGGCGATATTGCTATAGCCAAACACCCGCTGGCTGTGTCTTTCAATTCCTCAGCTTCTGGATAGCATTGGGTGAGCGAGTCTGTATAAAAAATTTCTTTATTTAAATGCTTTTGCACCCACTGAGTTAAGTATTTGAGGGATTCTCCGTGAGGTGTGTGCCCTACTTGATAGCAATTGTCTCCAAATACTATTGCGGCTCCCTGCGCGTTGACTGCTTCTAGCAAATTATGCTGACATTTAACTAACACTTGTGACAAGTTGTCGGACGTGGATATGTCTTCAAAAATCTTGGTTTGAATCGATTTTAAGTGTAGTTTGTAGTCGTAGTCTTCGTTGCCTTCTTTTGATTGCAGTTCTAAGGACATTACTTGCCCGATAAATTCGCAGGCGGCGCGCAATTCATAGTTAAGGTGTTTTGGTGTATAGTTGTGGCAAGCAATCAATCCCCACAGTTTTTTGTCTTTGATTAACGAGATTGACATCGAAGCTGCAACGCCCATATTTTGGAGGTATTCTATGTGAATGGGAGAAACGCTTCTCAACACGCTGAAACTCAGGTCTAGGGGCTGGGGGGTAACAGCATTGTTTCCTGAAACAACGGGGACGGGTTGATAATTAATATCTGGGATTAACCTCAGCCAATTTAACGCATACAGTTGTCTGGCTTGTTTGGGAATATCTGAACTAGGGTAGTTTAATCCCAAGAAAGGACTTAGATTTTCTGCTTTGTCTTCAGCGATCACAGCGCCGTTGCCTTCGTGGTCAAATTGATAGAGCATAACTCGATCAAAACCAGATATTTTTCTGACTTCTTCTACAGTTATTTGAGATAATTCTTTGAGAGTTTGGGCGCTTTGAATTTTGCTGACGGTGGCTCTCACTGAATGATAAAAGCTAAAAACAGAAAGATTTTCTGGGTTGGTGGCTAATTCTAATTCGACCATCAATACTTTTTCTACTCGGTGAAGTATGCAGTCAAATTCTAAATATTTACCTGGGTTTTTGACAACAGTGAGTTTAATGGGATTAACGGTTTTTAAGTTTTCATTAAGCAAACAAAGCTTGAGTTTTTTTAATTGAACTCGATTGAATAATAAGCTCAAATTTTTACCGATCGCACTTGCTGCATCAATTCCTAACAAATCTTGCGTATTTTCGCTGACTTGGACTATTTCTAGTTCAGGTTCTCGTACAACAAGTAGCACCCCGTGTGGCTGAATGTGCCCCGATAGGTGAATTGGTTCTCTGTCGCAGTTTGTCAAGTCAACTTCTTCGAGTGCGGGAATTGTGATTTGTTGATCCATTTGCTTTGTCTTCCGCTGTGAAATTTGGAGAGGGTTCTATTGATTTGAGATTTGAGAGCAAATTGGCTTTTCCATAATAATCTCATATTGTTCGATCGCATAATGGCTCGATCCCTTGACGGACACGGAGAATCAATCACCCGATACTCAGCGAATCAAAAATGATTTAGTCGAAAACCAGCCTGCAGTATGTGTTGCTGTTTAAGCCGCCTCAGCGTTCTAGAATTTTTACCGACTTGGCTCTTCTATACTATCCCTTCCCGATGTTAATTATCATAGCAATTGTTGCCATTCTTCAAGTATGTTTAATAATTTCCCAAAACTTTAATATTTGTGGTAAAATTTTGCCTGCTGGAAAAGGGGGAGAGAAATGCGTCTCCAGAGCGACCTACTTACTGAAATATTAAGTTAAGGTAAGGGTGACAAGATCTGAAAGTCAAGTCACGCTAAGCTCTTTAAGTATACCCAACAGGCCCGACAATTAGACTGATGATCGACTTCAATACAGTTACTGAATTTTCTCATACCTACTGCATAGCTATCTGTGCCTTTTTAGTTCCGGCAAACTTGCTGACTACTTTGCATACAGCGATTTTGATAGGACTAAACCGACCTCGAATGCAAATTTGGGCGTCTGTCGCTGTGGCCAGCCTTTGGGCTACAGCAATGATATTTCACGTTTTTACCTGGTTCGCGATCGGGGTAGTAATGCCTCCGACATACATCTTGCTAGTTATGGCAATTACTTGTCTGACAATTAATGTCTGGGCGATCGCTCATCCTGCAAGCATGATGCAATTAATTCGAGTTGCGGTATCAGTTGTTAGGGGATATTTCAGAAGGAAGAAGGATGTAGTTGTCTAAGAGAGACAGATATAGCTATCTAGAACTCAACAAAAAATGGCAGGGGGTAATGTGAAAAAAATCAGGGAAAATATGGGCTTCAGAAGAGTTTGTCGGAAGACAAATCGTGCTTCTGAGGGCTGAGTTTTCAGCGCTTATTCCGGTTCGCGATCGCGACAATCTTCTGCTTCCGGGCCACGGGGATGGATCGTGCAGTTGAGCAGGTAGCCGCCATCGCTTCTGCCGTAATAGTAGCGGCATCCGATGCAAATTGCGGGAGGTTCGATCGCACTTTGGTAAACCGGATAATCCGCAGTCGCCAGCAGCGAAAAGTCCCGCTGCGTCTGAACATTCCCGATAATAGCGCCGGAGAGTTCGACAGCTTGGCGGATGTTTTCGATCCGGGTGTAAGGCGGCAGGTAAATGTCAATACAAAGGCGTAGACCCTGGCTATCCTGATCGTGGCGGGTAATAGTGCCTCCGAGCAAACCGACGCGCGAAGCGATAGTCGAGGAAAATTCGCTCAGGGAGGTGCAGTAACCGGAGAAAACGTGAATATGTTCGTCCGTAGTAGCTCTCACCGTCAGGCGAGTGGGAATTCGCAATCTCAGGTAAGCGTCGAGTTCGTCAAAAACTGGTTCGGCGATTGATAGCATTTGGTTTGCGTCTTCGTGCTTGAGCCCAAAACCCTTAGAAACCTTTGACACAAGGGCTACTAAAATATCAAAAACTTCGCTTAAGAGGGATTGTAGCCTGCTATCAATGGCGATCGGACATTCTCTCAGCAGCTTTAAATAATCCTCCAAACGATGAGCAATGCGCTGAATGCTGCTAAATCCGAGCATAGCTGCTCCCCCTTTAATCGAGTGCGAGGCTCGGATGAGCTGGTGTATTCTTTGGGGATCTGGCACGGTATTTTGCAGATCTTGCAAGCCTGGTTCGATAATTTGGATCTGTTCTGTGGCTTCTTCGATAAAGTAGCCGATGATCCGCTGTAGTTGTTCTGGCAGCATAATTTTATTCTCCTAAAGGCAACCGAGTATTATTAGTCATTACTCAAACCTTTGATAGTCCTGAATCGATATTTCACCGATCAGTTATTGGGATTTTTAAGCCCTAATTTGTTTTATTCTGACTCACGGCAACTGTAGTGGCAATGTCGAAAACTGTTAACTCTTAACTGTTGACAGTAATTTTTTTTGCTCCGACGGTAGCGGTTGCTACCCCCAACAGCAGCACCCCAGCACCTGCGAGTACCGCCGGCGCAGGCACTTCCCCAAACAGCAAATAACCCAACCAACTCGCCCCAACCGGTTCAAACAAGATGGCAAGAGTTACCAGAGTTGGGGAAATCTGCATTACGGCCCAGTTCAAAATGGTGTGGCCGACTAACTGAGGCAAAGCGGCCGTTAACAAAATATAAAAATATACAATGTCGGGGTAATTAGTATAAGTAGTGCCGAAGGCGAAGGGGAGAGGCAGCAGTACGATCGCAGCAACAGTATAGGCGATCGCGATATAGCCACCAATTCCCAGTCCCCGCCGCTGAGCTTCCCGGCCCAGCAGCAAATACAAGCTGACAGCCCAGGAACCAGTCAGAGCCAGGAAATCGCCCAGCAGTTGGCTGCTGCCAGCATCCGCTGCGCCCGCACTTCCCACAGCGATCGCCATTCCTCCAGTCAGGGCTATAGTAATGCCAGTGATCGACATTTTGCTGAGTTTTTCCCCGAACCAGAAGCGCGACAACAGCGCTACCCAGACAGGATTAGTGGTGACGAGGGCAGTCGAGGCGGCGATCGAAGTATAAGAAAGTGAGGTAATCCAAAGGGCAAAATGCAGGGCGAGACACAAACCCGCAGCAGCCGCATAGCGCCGAGCTCCCGGTTGCAGGGCGTTCCACTGAATTTTCCGCCAAGCCGGAAGCAGCATTAAAGCAGATAAAGTCAGACGAGAGGCCGCGAGCACCAGACTGAAACCCAAACCGCCCGCCCCTGCGGAAAAGTTAGCCAGCCGAATTAAGATTGAGGAAGTTGAGACGGCTAAAACCCCAATAATTAACACTAGGGCGATCGACCAATTAGGCGGTTGTTTCGGAAGATTCATTTTTTAGGCATTGGGCATTGGGCATTGGGCATCGGGCATCGGGCATTGGGCATTGGGCATCGGGCATCGGGAAAATTTATATAGCAATTTTCACATAATGCTGAACACTTTCTGAAGACTTTCTCTTCCCTTCTCTTCTCCTCTCTTCCTTCGTGTCCTTCGCGTCTTCGTGGTTCGTTTAAAAAAAACCGATCGCCATTCTTAAAAAATTCCCATCTCCAAGAAATATTAATGTATAGTAGGGGCAGGGCGGGTTTATGAAATTGTATATTACGGGCAATTATTGTTTGCGAACCCGCCCTACAAAATTCAACATCAAACAAGTCCGAATCATCTCGTTTCCGGTTACATCGGTATTATTCAAACAGTTAACAGTCAACAGTTAACAGTCAACAGTCAACACTCATTCCGGTTCAGCCGGAATTGATATTACAATTTATAACTATCTATGGCTCCTACAGTTTTGATTACAGGCGCTTCTCAAGGAAGCGGCAAAGCAACAGCAATTTTATTTGCAAGTAAAGGTTACGATGTAGTGATGGTAGCTCGCCAGCCAGAGAGATTGGCAGCAGCAGTGGCTCAAGTGCAGCGAGAAGGCACTTCCGCTGTAGCTATTCCGGGCGATGTCGGCGACATTCATCAAGTGCGCGCGATCGTCCAAAAAGCCCTAGATACCTGCGGCAACATCGATGTTTTAGTTAACAATGCTGGCATTTGTCTCACGGGGGCGATCGAGCAAACTACCTCCGAAGACTGGCAGCAATTAATGAATACCAATTTTTGGGGATGCGTTAACACAATTCAAGAAATTTTGCCACATTTTTTGCAACGAAAAACAGGGACAATAGTCAATGTTGGTTCCATTGGCGGCAAAATGCCTTTGCCTCAAATGACTGCTTATTGTGCGAGCAAATATGCAGTCACCGGTTTAACAGAAACTTTGCGATTGGAATTAGCGCCTCAAGGTATTCACGTTTGCGCCGTGCATCCGGGCTTGATTAACAGCGATTTTTTAGAAAGAGCTCAATTTCGCGATCGAGACGAACCCGCAGTCGAATTGCGCCGCCAGCAAATGAGCAAAATGCTGAAATCTGAGTGGGCAACTCAGCCAGAAGATATTGCTAAAGCTATCTGGGATGCTGTGAAAAATCAGCGTGCAGAAGTTACCGTCGGCCCTGCTTTTTTGGCATCGGAAGCTTATCGGTTGTTCCCCGGTTTGATGCAGTGGGCAATGGAAAAGGGCAAGTTATAATCCTAAGTGGTAATGGATAATTGGTAATTAGTAAAGTACCCAGGGCGCACCGGAAAAATTATTAGTAACGCGCCTGAGTCCTAGGGGTCCCTCCACTTGAATATATACAACTCAAGAAAGAGAGTGTTAAACCCGGCCCGAACACTATAATGGCAAACAAACCAGGAAACACCACCATGCAAATCAAAGCACTAGCAGCTAAAAAAACAGGGGGATTGCTTGAAGAATACAAATTCGATGTCGAATCTCCAAAAGTACATGAATGTCTGAT
This sequence comes from Microcoleus sp. T3_A4, assembly GCF_036700465.1. Classification (NCBI taxonomy): domain Bacteria; kingdom Bacillati; phylum Cyanobacteriota; class Cyanophyceae; order Oscillatoriales; family Microcoleaceae; genus Microcoleus; species Microcoleus sp. T3_A4. The sequence continues at coordinate 114,657 of NZ_JAUBOY010000022.1, forward strand.
AAAAGTCTTAACTTGCGGCATTTGTCACTCTGACTTGCACATGATTGACAACGACTGGGGTCAATCAAAATATCCCCTCGTTCCGGGCCACGAAGTTATCGGAGAAGTGGCAGAAATAGGGCCGCAAGTGACTCACTTAAAAGTGGGCGATCGCGTTGGTGTCGGCTGGCAAAGGTCGTCTTGTTTGCAGTGCCGCGACTGCTTGCGCGGTAACGAAAATCTCTGCGATGAAAATCAGGGATTAATTGTTACGGGCCCGGGCGGTTTTGCCGATTATTTGATGGTAGATTCCCGGTTTGCTTTTCCTATTCCCAAAGGCATCGATTCCAAAATAGCGGGGCCGCTGTTGTGCGGCGGAATTACGGTTTACGCCGGTTTGCGGAATGCGGGGATGAGTTCAGGGCAAGAAATTGGCATTCTCGGCATCGGCGGTTTGGGACACATGGCGGTGCAATTTGCGAAAAAATTAGGCAACCGCGTTACAGTTTTTACTACTTCCCAAGATAAGGCAGAATTTGCAGAAAAAATGGGGGCGGACGAAGCTATTGTAGTAGGAAAAGGCGAAATTCCTCAAGCGCCTAGCAGCAAATTAGATATTTTGTTGAGCACTGTTCCTGCTGCTTTAGATTGGGTTCCGTACATTGATTTTCTCGATTCTGACGGGGCGCTTGCTTTTGTGGGAGTTCCCGACGCACCTTTGAGCATTCCCTTGTTTCCGTTGCTGACAAAGCGGCGCCGAATTATGGCTTCGCCGATCGGCGGTCGCGCTATGATTAATGAAATGCTGTCAATTGCAGAGAAGTTTGGGATTGAGCCGATTATCGAAGTTTTTGCGATCGCACAAGCGAATGAAGCAATGCAGAAAGTCCGCGACAATCAAGTGCGCTATCGCGCAGTTTTGACGGTGAGTTAGATAATGCGTAATCGGTAAGGTGCGCCTAGCGCACCCTACTAGAGATATATAAGCAACGACTTAAAGCAAAGAATTAGCATTAATAAAACGACCGTTTAAATCGGCTGGGGTCACATTCAAAACAGTACCCAACAAAGCATTAGTAAAACCAAATCTAATATTAGTAGCTTCTACACGGCCGTTGCCATCGGGATCGAGACTTCGCTGGGAGATGCCACCCTTGGCTAACAAACTCGTTCCACCGGCTATACTTGCAGGATCGATCAGCAGCAGTCTCGGATCGTTCAAGCTATAACTTACCTCTTCCAAGGAGATATTGCTACTGGTAAATGGCACACTAATTCCAATCGAATCGTTAGACTTATCAAAATCCACAATTACCGCGTCAGGAACTTCAATACCAACTACTCTAATTCCCGCTTGATCGACTCGCAAAACAAATACATCGCTACCTGCACCACCTTGGTAAATATCGACATCTCTGTCGCCAATTAAAGTATCATTACCGTCACCGCCCACTAACAAATCAACACCTTGTCCTCCGCGCAGCAAATCATTTCCCGCACCCCCATCAAGGAAATCGCTATTTCTATCTCCTGTCAAGAAATCCTCGCCAAATTCTCCCAAAACATCGTCATCATCTTTGCCACCGTAAATAGAATCACTGCCGACACCACCTAACAGACTGTCTTTACCATCGTTACCGAAAATCCGCTCTGCATCTGACGAGCCCCTGACAGTATCATTGCCGCCCACCATCCAAAGTCCCCCAGGAAAACTAGTAAGTTGTCCTGGTGCAAGTGTAATATTTTCAGGAGAATTGTCTCCTACCAAACGAGGGATGTCTGAATTATCTGGGGTGAGTACCATAATTGTAAACTTTGTGCGATGTGAGCATGGATATTGTGCAATATTCTACAGCTTATTAGGGTGCGCCAGAACACAGTTACTTCCTGACTCGCGATCGAGAAATCGCGGCCACACCCTACTAGACAGCTCGATCGCTCCATCTTGGCACAAGCCTGATGGAAATACCCTAGATTAAAATAAAAGTTAAAATTTGAGCCGATGCCAATTATCTTAGTTGAAGACTTGAGCAAAGTTTATCCGGTAGCGATTAAAGAACCGGGGCTTAAAGGAACAGTGCGACACTTTTTTAGTCGCACTTACCGCAATATCAAAGCAGTTGAGGGCGTTTCTTTCAGTATTGAACCGGGGGAAGTCGTGGGGTTTCTAGGTGCTAACGGTGCGGGCAAAACTACTACGCTGAAAATGCTGACTGGTTTGATTTATCCCTCGGCTGGTACTGTGAGAGTGTGCGATCGTACTCCTTTCCGTCGCGAAGCCGATTTTCTGCAAAAAATAACCTTAGTGATGGGGCAAAAACAGCAGTTAATTTGGGATTTACCCGTGCTTGATTCTCTGCGAATCAATGCCGCTGTCTACGGCATTCCCGATGCAGATTATCGACGGCGAGTCGGAGAATTGACAGAGATGCTGTCACTAGAAGGCAAGCTAAATCAGCCGGTACGAAAGCTTTCTTTAGGCGAACGCATGAAAGCTGAATTGATGGCGGCGCTGCTGCACCAGCCGGAGGTATTATTTTTAGATGAACCGACTTTAGGTTTGGATATAAACGCACAGTTTAGCGTCAGACAATTTCTGCGAGAATATAACGAGCGCTATCAAGCAACGGTGCTGTTGACGAGCCACTACATGGCTGACATTACTGCTTTGTGCAAGCGCGTTTTGTTAATCCATGAAGGGCAATTAGTTTATGATGGCAGTTTGGACGGATTGCTCGACAGGTTTGCACCTTATCGGGAAGTTCAGGTAAAATTAGCTAAACCGCTGGCAAAAGATAGTGCTTTTGCTTACGGAGAGGTAGAATCTATTGAGGGACAATCGGTACGGTTTTTAGTCAAAAGGGAGGAGCTGACGGTGAGTGTGGCGAAGATTTTGGCGGAGTTGGAAGTGATAGATTTGACTGTTACCGATCCGCCAATTGAAGAGGTAATTGGTAGAGTTTTTCGCACTGGAAAAGTGTAATGTTTTTGGCTGGGTTCATTCTCCATAGCAGGCAAGATGCCTGTTGCACTAGAATTATAAAGTAGAACAGGCAAGATGCCCGTTCCACTAGAGATTTAATGTTTTTGTGGAACGGGCTTATAGCCCGTTGCTAACACCTAAAAATTGAACAGGCAAGATGCCTGTTCCACGAGAGTTTCCATGTTTTGTGGAACGGGCTTATAGCCCGTTGCTAACCCCAAAAAACAGGCAATATGCCTGTTCCACTATAAATTCAATGTTTTGTGGAACGGGCTTATAGCCCGTTGCTAACACCTAAAAATTAACTCTAAAATTGATATGAACAGAATTGTGAAAATTGCTAAAACTTTGCTAGTTACCTACTACGCTTATATGCTCGAATACCGGGCGGAATTGTTTTTGTGGGCGCTGTCGGGAGCTTTGCCGTTTATCCTGATGGGTGTTTGGATGCAGGCGGCAGAAACTGGTCAATTTGGGCTGAATTCGCTCGACTTTGCCCGTTATTTTTTAGCAGCTTTCATTGTCAGGCAAACAAATGTAGTTTGGGTGATTTGGGAGTTTGAAAAGGAAGTAGTGCAAGGCAGGCTATCTAATAGATTGTTGCAGCCTCTAGATCCCGTATGGCATCACTTTGCATCTCACGTTTCCGAAAGGTTTGCGAGGCTGCCGTTTGTATTGGGATTAGTGCTGCTGTTTTTTGCACTTTACCCGCAGGCTTTTTGGCTGCCGAGTTTGGGCAGGTTTTTGCTGTTTTTGTTGGTTATCGTCTTGGCTTTTTGCTTGCGGTTCCTGATACAGTATACCTTTGCGCTGTTTGCTTTTTGGCTGGAGAGGGCAAGTGCGATCGAGCAATTCTGGTTTCTAATTTACCTGTTTTTATCGGGACTTATCGCGCCGCTAGAAGTGTTTCCTGCACCCGTGCGCGAAGTAGTTTTGTGGACGCCTTTTCCTTATTTGATTCATTTTCCCGCTTCAATCTTGATCGGATTGCCCGTAGATCTAGGCCGCGGTTTGTTGGTAATGTTGGGTTGGAGTGCGGTGTTTTTTGTGTGGAATCGCTGGCTTTGGCGGCAGGGCTTGAAACAGTATTCAGGCATGGGAGCGTGAATTACCCAGGGCTGATGCTACAGTATTCCTCATATGCGAGAATAGTTATAAATCAAGTGGGCATTCAACTCACTTAATTTGTGCGTTTTCATCCCCTCGCTTCACTCTTACGGTTTCGGGCGCGGGACTTCCCGCTTGTTAGTTAAATCAATACTCCGGACAGTTTTTAAGCAGCCAGAGTACCATAAGACAAGACTGAAGGAAGGTTAGGGTGATTTAAAAT
>NZ_JAUBOY010000088.1:0-12234 GCF_036700465.1 Microcoleus sp. T3_A4
TGGTCAATCCTAAGCACTTTAAAAACTGGTTTACAAGCTGCTGTTACTGTACTTCATAAACCTGGAATCTGCTGTATTATCTCTGCTACGAATGGCTGTTGCGATCCCCACTTCCCTACAACAGACATTGCATCCCCGTCATCGCTTGACAAGCATTGGTGAACAATATCAAACAGTGAATTTAACTCAAGAGTTGCCCGTAATTTCTCAAGTGTCTCTGCCGTCTCTGACGAGGTATGCAGCATGGTTGTGAATTCAACAGGCAAATGGTGCAGGATGGTACTGACAAATGAAGCAATTGAATCAGGTTGCTCTTTTCTCAGAATGTCTGGCAGTATTTCTGCAAAGTAAGGAGCAACACTACGCCACTGATGTAAATCACAAGCAACATGAAAAAAGGTTTCTGGCAACCTTTCACTCTTCTGCAATAAAATATAACCTCGACATTGATTAGTGACGGAATCGACAGGTTCAAATGCTTGCCATAACAAAGGCAAAGAAACCCAGTGAGGTGGATATTTGAAACGGGCAACATCCAGCAGAAGAACTAGATCCCGCTGTGGATGATAGCCACCAATTGGTGAAAAGTGACCATCACCCGTTTGTCCCAATACCTTTCGGCTGTAGGAAACAACTAGATGAATATCACCTGACGCCGTAGTCACCTCCTCAACTGCTTGCCGAAAGTTTTCCAAGCTGCTTTGGTGGTAACGGTTAGGTTTTACAACAGCACCGTTGCAACGTGCTATACAGACAAACTCATCAAAGGTGATACCGTTTTCTTTAATGACTGAAAGAGGTAAGCAACAGTCTAAAAATTCCTCTCCATACCATCTCCACACCCCTTTCCAAATGCGACCCGGATCGATGGATAAGGCATTAAGAACAACAACTAAACTACCCAATCCACAAAAAGCGGGTTCTGCTTGAGTATGAAACTGTTCGGCTAGAGCAAAATACCCTTCCATACCTCCCAATGCCAACGCTTCTTGAAATATTTGCTTTCCCTCTACGGAGGAAAAGGCAATAGCAGAATCGGGGAGTGAACGACGATAAAACCCTTGAGCAGACATTGAGTTTTTTCACCCTTATTGCTTATGGTGCTAATAAATATTATGCAATATCCTCACCTTGATAATGATGAATGCACTTATTTACTATTTTTTCAATTTTAGCAATAAAACGCTGCGAAGGTTTGACTTTCTCGGTGCAAATTTAAAAAACGTGATTATTTGCGAGGGACGGCTAGGCATCAAGCTGATGAAACAATTGGGCAATTGGCCACAGATTGAGCGGTATGCAGCTTGGATAAATCTCACATCTTGCACCCTTCTCAAGAACAGGCAAGATCCCTGTTCCACAATAAAATTCACTCTTTGTGGAACAGGGATCTTGCCTGTTCATAAAAACCTTATTGAAAATGGTGCAACATCTCAGATAAATCAAGCTTTTCTGAATATCCTCAATCACGCGATCGATGTTTTATAAGAGTCGGATCAAGAGTTGTAATAGATGCAATTCATCCAATTTAAACTGGTGATTCGGATTGGCACTGAGGTGTCGATGCTCAGGAAGTTTATATTGAGGTATCTGATAAAAATATGGGAATTAGCAAATATCTCACGGTGCAAATTTCTGATTTGTCTTTGGTTTATAAAGCCCAGAATTTAGGGAAAACTTACTCTCAGTTATCGATAGTTTAGAGCACAAATAAGGAAATTTAAAGAGTTTTTGCAACCTGGTAAAGGTACTAAATTTTGGATAAAACTTCCCGGCGACACAGTTAATTAATAGTATTTACAGTTGGGTGGGGGCGGGTTTTTGAGATTGTTGGTTTTAGCCTGAGATTGTTGGTGAACCCGCCCCTACAGTGACTACAAAACATTTGAAAAATGTAAAATTTTGTATATCAATTGACCGAACTTCAGGAAAATAGACGATAGTTGATATGCAAGAGATTTTAAGCGTCCGCGAAAACAAATTTTAATCAGGTAATAAAATGGTAGTAGCAGCACCTGTTCAATCCGGCAGTCAGTCGATTTTTCAAACTCGCTACGACAACTTTATCGGCGGCAAGTGGGTGCCACCGGTGAAAGGGAAATACTCGGAAAACCTGTCTCCAATTACAGGAAAATCAATTTGTCAAATCCCCCGATCGACCGCCGAGGATGTAGAATTGGCACTAGATGCCGCCCACGCCGCGAAAGACAAGTGGGGTAAGACTTCCCCAGCCGATAGGGCGAGGGTTTTACACAAAATTGCCGATCGCATAGAAGAAAACCTCGATCGCCTCGCCATCGCCGAAACCTGGGACAACGGCAAACCAATTCGCGAAACCCGCCTCGCAGACATACCGCTGGCGATCGACCATTTCCGCTACTTCGCAAGCTGCATCCGAGCCCAAGAAGGGTCGATCGGCGAACTCGACGGAACAACAGTCGCCTACCACTTCCACGAACCCCTAGGCGTCATCGGACAAATCATACCCTGGAACTTCCCGATATTAATGGCCGCCTGGAAACTCGCCCCAGCCCTCGCCGCCGGTAACTGCGTCGTGCTCAAACCAGCAGGCCCCACCCCCGCCTCAATCTTGGTACTGATGGAAATCATCGCCGACTTAGTACCAGACGGCGTAATCAACGTCATTAACGGGCCAGGCGCCGAAATCGGCAAAACCCTCGCCACGAGTCCCCGGATTGCCAAAGTCGCCTTCACCGGCGAAACCACCACCGGCAGGCTAATCATGCAATACGCCTCCCAAAACGTCATCCCCGTCACCCTAGAACTAGGCGGCAAATCCCCCAATATTTTCTTTGAAGATGTCTGCGCCCAAGACGACGAATTCCTCGACAAAGCAGTGGAAGGATTAGTCATGTTTGCGTTCAATCAAGGCGAAGTGTGCACCTGTCCCTCCCGCGCCTTAATTCAGGAGTCAATCTACGATCGATTCATGGAAAGGGCGATCGATCGCATCCGCCAAATCAAACAAGACAACCCCTTAGATCCGACAACCGCCCTCGGCGCCCAAGTCTCCATCAACCAGATGGAAAAAATCGCCGAATACGTCAAAATCGGTCACGCCGAAGGCGCAGAATGTCTCATTGGTGGCGAAAGAAACATCTTATCTGGCGACTTGCAAGACGGCTATTACTTCCAGCCGACAGTCTTCAAAGGAAACAACAAAATGCGAATTTTCCAAGAAGAAATCTTCGGCCCAGTATTAGCAGTCACCACCTTCAAAGACGAAGCCGAAGCATTAGAAATTGCCAACGACACTCTCTACGGTTTAGGTGCCGGAGTTTGGACTCGCGACATCAACACCGCCTACCGCATGGGCCGCGCCGTTCAAGCCGGCCGCGTGTGGACAAACTGCTATCACCTATATCCGGCCCACGCAGCATTCGGCGGCTACAAATCATCCGGTATCGGTCGCGAAAATCACAAAATGATGTTAGATCACTACCAGCAAACCAAGAATTTGTTGGTCAGCTACAGCCCGAAAGCTTTAGGTTTCTTCTAAGGTTTTAGTCATGGGTTTGTAGTGAGGACTTTAGTCCTTCAACTATTAAATTCTGTCAGGAACAGGCAAGATGCCTGTTCCACAAAGAGTGAATTTTCTGCTTGTGGGGTGGGCGTCAGGAACAGGCAAGATGCCTGTTCCACAAAGAGTCAATTTGCTGCTTCTGGGGTGTCCCGCCCGCCCAAAAATACAATTTAGATGCCCGACAGCTTACTACAAACTCATAATAACAACTAGATATTGTTCTAAACAGACTACAATGGAAACTGCCAAAGTCACCGCAACAGAAGCCGCTTTAAAATTAATCAATCATCTCAAAACTCAACACGGAGAATTGATGTTTCACCAATCCGGCGGCTGCTGCGACGGTAGTTCTCCCATGTGCTTTCCCGATGGCGAATTGATAATCGGTAATGGTGACGTATTGCTGGGCGAAATAGGCGGTTGTCCCTTTTATATTGCAGCCCAGCAATACAAATATTGGCAGCACACGCAGTTAATTATAGACGTGGCATGGGGGCCCGGAGGCAGCGATTTTTCCCTGGAAGGGCCGGATGGAGAACGTTTTATTACTCGTTCTCGCTTGTTTGTCAATGCTGATTAACCTTTTTTTATTCCAATGGCTTATGGAGTAAAATTAAATGAACCGCGAAGGCGCTAAGAACGCGAAGGAAGAGAAAGAATAAGATGCAGTTGTTGCTTCGGCTACAAACGCATTTCCTCAATAAAGGAAATTCCATCAAAAATGCCATTTTTAAAGACTTGAGTGCTACGAACTCGCTGAGTTTCGCTTAGTAATGTCATTGTTTCTACAAAAGTAATCAGTGCGTCATCTTGAGTTTTAGTTGCCCGAAAGCAAATAACTTCCTGTCCTGCATCCCACACTAGCGCCGAAAAATCGGAGTAATTGCTAGAAGACAATTTCAGCATCCGATTTTCAAATTCACCTTCAAAATTTAACTGGAGGCTAGAACCATCTGAGTATTCATAATTATTGACTTGTCGGTAGTGACTTCCTTCAATCCAGATGGTAAAACTACCCAAAAAGCTGCGAGAAAAATGTCCGCGAGTATCAGTCTTAATAAACTCGCCTTTCCAAGTGCCAAGATGACGGGTGAAAATTTCAGGAACTTTCTCTAAATCCGGAGGGTTGAGAGGGCTGAGGGTATCTTGATCAATCACAAAATCGTTACTCATTGATTAGCCTCCAGTTTCTTTACAAAACGCGATCGAGTAAAATGATTTTTTCTGAAATACGCGATTTCTCCCAGAAGTCGCGTATCTGGGTATATTGATGATTTTGCATTGGGCTAGCGGCGACCTATTTTCAAACTCATTTCACGGCTAGTGCGTTGATATTCGTGGACAATAGGTAATCTTTCAGCTTGAAAATTTTCTAGCGCTTCGGCAATGTTAGCACTATCTCTGAGATGTTGTGCTAAACACAAACCATCTTCCCAACCGGAAGTCATACCTCTAGCCCGTGTGGAACTTTTGGCGTGGGCCGCATCTCCAATTAAGATAACACGACCATCATAGATTTTTGGTAGGGGGTCAATGTCATAGGAAAAACGACAGACAATATTTTCCAGAGGGGTTGATTCAATTACTTTTCGCGCATCCTCTGGGAGTTTGGCTAGTTCTTGCGGAGGAATGGTGATATTATTAGGTTGTAGTTTCCCGATTTCGGAGTCTGTGCGCTCTTTTTCAATAAAGAAACCCCAATGAGTGCGACCTCCACCAATGTGAAAGAAGTTGGCATAAATTCCCCTACCGCGTACATAAACAAAAAAGTTTCCTTCTGGACAGAAGCTGTGATCTTCGACAATTCCTCGCCAGACGATATCGCCTAAATAAAACAGTTCAACGCCTGGAACTATAAATTGACGAACTTTTGAGACGATTCCATCGGCACCAATTAAAAGATCGCCTTCCCATTTTGTGCCATCTTTAAAGTGGGCGATCGCACTGTGCTCGGTTTGAGCGATCGATGCTAATTCTGCGTTAAAATGAATACACTCAGGGGGTAACTCGCCGAGGAGTGCTTCTAAAATAGCTTTGCGGTGTACCAGCATTCCTGGGAGTTCATTTTCTTCATAGGTGACGGGTTCGGAATTGATGACACCGCCGCGGAGGTTGCGAAACTCGAATAATTTAACCGCATCGCCTGAGTTAATAATTTTTTGGCTAATTTGAGGGTTTCCTTGATGCAGCGCTTTCATACCTGCTTGTACGATCAGAATTCCACATCCATCGGTGCGCGGTTGGGGTGATTTTTCAAACAATGTAACTTGAAACCCTTTCTCTATAAGCAAAATTGCCAGATAAGCTCCTGATGTTCCTGCGCCGATAATACCTATCCTGCTTTGGGACGAAACCATTTGTGCTTCTCCTGATTTAAGATTGCCGATCGGTCCTCAACTATTATTGTAATTAAGGAAAATCTAATTTGCGCGATCGTCCAATTGCGGATTGAGCTTTTGTTGATAGCGACAGGTTTCAAGCTGCCGCTAAAATCAGTATCTAAGCTGATGCAGGATTAATGTTTAATTGATGACTTCAAAATTCACGCACTCAAAACTTAAGACTACTTTAAGCTTGAGTATTTTTAATGAGAGCCACTTCAATTTTGTCACTAGCCTTTTGACTCACTTGGGCGCGCAAACCTGGTCCAAAAAAAGTAGCTATTTTATCTTGCTTTTCTTCCCAGACTTCGATCGGCATTAGCGGCGAATAAAACTCTAGAATTAACCCATAAGCACCATCAACATTAACTTCCCGCAACCCTTGCAGGATGGGCCGTTCCTCGTCTGTCGGGGCCAGGCCCAGGCGCTCCAAAGCATCATCTAAGTGCGCTGGTTGGCCGTAGCGAAATCGAGTGACATCTTTGCGGACTTGGTTTTGAGTATCTGTGGCCTGACTTTCTCGCAGGAGGAGAACTTCAGCAGAGGTAGGTTCGGTGAAATCCACTGGTTCGAGTTCGGCCGCTTTCAGGGCCAAACCTCCCAGCAACAGCGGAATTCCATAAAAAAAACCGGCTAGGTTCAGGGTAGGTCTGTCTGTGAAGTAGGCTCCAAACCCGACTGCTGCTATAATACCGCCCACAACTAAGGCTAGGTTTGCTAAAGAAATTTTGCGTAACATATTAGTGAGGTAAGTAGTCGGACAGAAATAATATACTTTAATTATTATCTGTCAAAAAGTCTTGAATAAATTTAGTTTTTTTGCCAAAATACCTGCAAAAACTGCTAGCATCTATGAGCGCGGGAGCGGTGTGCATCCACAGTCTTGTCTCTAGGTTCAGAAGCTTATCCTGCCGGACTCGCCCGGGCACGCCATCGGTAAATATCCGTGTTAATTGCGCGGCGTTGGTTCCAGAAGGCAATCGAGATCGGCAGTATCATCAAAGTATACAGAGTGGCGATCGCGATCAACACTCTTGCCCTTTCAACCATTTTTCGGACATGATTAAAGACGAAGACAAACAAACTGCTGGAGCAAACAAGGCGGTTTTGGAGCAGATTAACTCGCTCAAACGCGAAGATGAAAGGCTTTATAATATCTTAGCGATCGATGTCTGGGCCCTAGCCAAGACAATGGATGAATATCAACCGGGATTTTGGGCTGCTTTTATGAAAAACCGGGAGAAGGCTCTGAAGCGATTTTTAGCTGGAATGATGAAAAATAAACCCGCAGATACCAAACGTCCGCCTTTTTTGCGCTAAAATGTGGCTGGAGTTTGGCTGAAGTTTTGATGTACAATCAAACTATAACACAGACCCAAAAAACCTGAGCAGGTTCATCACTTCCCTTATAAAAACAGTGAAGAATTTGCCCAAAAAGGTATGTCGGTGAATTAAGAATCTCCGTCTGTTCGCAGGGGGGAATGTCAAATATTTTTGTTAATAGTAGCAAAGGCAAAAAACCATGGATGCACAAACAATCAAAGAGCGCGTAGCAGAAATCGAGAGCAAGCGGGAATCCCTCGTGCGGCTGTTAGATCGATCGGACTTGGGGGCCCTGAGAATAGATGTGAGTCAGGCGATCGAAGAAATTGACGATCTCTTAGAAGAATTCAAGCGTACTTTTAACAGCTAAGTAGTCATTAGTCAGTAGTCATTAGTCATTAGTTGTCAGGGGGTCGGCTAAGCTGTCGCGCATTTAATTTGCACATAGCAATCCTTTCGTCAGTTATAAATGTGGTTTGGGTTTCTAGTCGGGATGGGCTTCTAGCCCATCCCAGATATGGGAAGGACGAGCTAGAAGCCCATCCCACAAATCCTGCAACGATTGCTATAGTTATGCTAGTAAAAATCTTGTGGGGTGGGCATCTTGCCCGCCCAAAAAGTCAAAATTAAATGCAGTACAGCTTAATAACTAACAAGAACGCACCACTGCTAACTGCAAATTTGACAACTGACAACTGACAACTGACAACTGACTAATTCATCACCATATCCATCAAAATTTGCTGAGAGCTCACTTCCGGGCAATTAGCAGGTGGCCGCCGCTGAGAGTAGTGTCCCCCAGACTGCAAATCCCAAGCTTGGCGGTTGTCAGCCAGCATTACTCCCAAAATTTCTTGTAATTCCTTGGCAATTGTTGGATCTTCCACCTGAACTATGGCCTCAACCCGTCTTGTGAGATTGCGCTGCATCCAGTCAGCAGAACCAATATACACCTCTTCGTCGCCACCGTTGAAAAAATAAAACATCCGAGAATGCTCTAAAAAGCGGCCGATAATACTGATAACTCTGATATTTTCGCTAACACCCTCAACGCCGGGACGCAAACAGCAAATCCCCCGAATAATCAAATCAATTTTAACTCCCGCTTGCGAAGCTTCGTACAAAGCAACAATGATTTGAGGGTCAACTAAAGCATTCATTTTAGCGACAATGCGGCCACAGCTACCGATGCCGCCTTCGGCCTGCAAGCGGCAGAATTCTGCCTCGCGGCGGATTAAAGCTAAAAATTGATCGCGCATATTGACCGGTGCCACCAATAATTTGCGATAAGATACCTGCCGCGAATAACCAGTCAAATAGTTAAACAAATCCGTCAAATCCGATCCCAAATCCTCGCGACAACTCAACAAACCCACATCGGTATAGAGTCCGGCTGTTTTGGGATTGTAATTGCCGGTGCCGATGTGGACGTAGCGACGGATGAATTCCTCCTCGCGACGCACTACCATCACAATTTTGGTGTGGGTTTTGAGTCCCACCAAACCGTAAACTACGTGGACTCCCGCTTGTTCTAACTTGCGAGCCCAATTAATATTATTTTCTTCGTCAAACCTAGCTTTAAGCTCTACTAAAACGGCTACCTGCTTGCCGTTTTCCGCTGCTTGAATTAAGGCGCTGACGATCGGCGAATCTCCAGAAGTGCGGTATAAAGTCATCTTAATCGCTAACACGGAGCGATCGTGCGCCGCCTCAGTAATAAACCGCTGCACCGTCGCCGCAAACGAGTGATAGGGATGGTGTAGCATCAAATCCCCCTGCCGGATGACGGTGAAAATATCCTCGCCCTCGTCAGCATCCAACATCAATTTGCCTAAAATCATTGGCGATTCCGAGTTCCGCAAACGGGGCGGCACAACCGGAGTCCAAGGTGGGTCTTTCAGTTCCGGCACGGGCAGCCCCACAAAAGACATCAAATCCTTGAGGCCTAGCAGCCCCTCTACGACGTAAACATCTTGCTCACCGAGATCCAGCTCCTCCATCAGCATATCTCGCAGCGCAGGCGGCATAATCGCTTGAATTTCCATCCGCACCGCAGAACCTCCAAACCGACGCTTGCGGAGTTCCTGTTCTATTGCCAGCAGCAAATCCTCCGCCTCATCTTCCTCCACCGTCAAATCGGAATTGCGAGTAATGCGGAACGGGTGATATTCCTGAATGTCCATCCCCGGAAACAAAGCTTCTAAATTGTGGGCAATCACCTGTTCTAGGGGCACGCCAGTCCAAACCGGAGATTTGCCCCTCTGCTGCCACTGTAAATCCCCCGGTAGTGGCAAAAACCTCGGCAAAACCTGCGGTACTTTGACGCGGGCAAATAATTCTTCCCGCGTGTCGGGATCCCTAACTACTACTGCTAAATTGAGACTGAGATTGGAAAGGTAGGGGAATGGGTGGCTGGGGTCAACTGCTAGGGGAGTGAGTACGGGAAATACTTGTTCTTTGAAGTAGCGGTGCAAGTAATTCCGCTGTTCTTGATTGAGGTCAATGTAGTCGAGAATGTAGATGCCGCTTGCTGCTAGTTTCGGCCGCAGGGTTTGCTCAAAATAGGCGTGTTGCTGAGAAACCATCGGCAAAAGCCGCTGGTTAAGGGCATCTAGCTGTTCTTGAGGCGTGCTGCCGTCGGAGGTCAATTTGCTGACTTTTGCTTGTACTTGCTGTTTGAGGGCGGCCACCCGCACCATAAAATATTCGTCTAGGTTGGAGCTAAAAATAGCTAGAAATTTGAGCCTTTCGAGGAGGGGCGTGCGGGGGTCGAGGGCTTCGTGGAGCACGCGGTTGTTGAATTCTAGCCAGCTTTGTTCTCGGTTGAAGTAATATTGAGGATCGCTGAGGTTGATTTCAGTGTAGGTTTTGGCGGGCGTCTTTTTTGGCTTGGGCATGGTTTGAGGGAGTCTATGGGAGGCTCGGTGATGGCATCTCTAGAAATAGTATTGTAGGTTAAAGGATTTGTTCCCATCTGCTTTTGGTCGATCGCACGTTTTTGTCGGTCATCCGCGAGGGTCTGGTATGCAATATGTGTAGGGACAGGGCAGTAGGGACACGGCACTACCGTGTCCCTTGTATGTTAAGAGTAGTCTGCTGGAAGACGATGAAAAAGTCTATCTGCTTCGGTCAGGTGAAGCTGGCGTGTCCCTGAGACCTTAATGAGTCTGTTGCGTAGATTAGCTCCCTAGATCCGAACGGTGACTGGTTTGATCCTGACACTGGACAGTATCTTAGGCCACTTTTTAAGTTGAGCCTGCATTAACAAGGTTACTTTCTGTGACCAGTCCTGATTCTGCACTTGTGCAGTTGAGAGCCAATGGAGGTAAGCGTACTATGACACAAACAGTTCTCGGCATCGACATCAGCAAGAAAACCTTTAATGTAGCCTTGATGCTGGAGAACGGCAAAACTAAACCCAAAGTCTTCTCCAATGACCCAGAGGGCTTCCAACAACTACTCACTTGGCTGAATCGACATCATTTGATACTCCCCATGCCTAAAGGCGAGGGGATTCTTGAAGAGTCCAAATACGAACTTTCAAGGGCAAAATCAAAGCGCCCCTACCGACTCCTTTTAGGCACAGCCCTAGAGTTGCCACTACTTTTCGCAAAATCATTAAAGTCAGTGAAGGAGTCGCCTCCTCCACTGCTCTCCAAAACGGAACGTGATAGTTTCCCATCATTCCGCTCCTCAATAAAACGGCTGTTGTCATCAGTACGTCATTCCCAACATATCGTTTTCCCAAACCCAGAGGCTTGGTTCCACTGGTGGCTTAGGTTTAGCACTTTTACAGCTAGATTTGTTACCGAGACTGCCATCATTGGCGGTCTTTGTGTCGTGGCAATGTCGATGAAGTAGCTGCCAATTATCATAAGATTCCTTTCCACCTTTCGATTTAGGGATGATGTGGTCAACTTCTATCGAATCTCCATCTTTGAAGTAGTTATCGCAGTGAGCGCATTTCCCTTTTTGTCGCTTGAGTAGTTTGGCTACTCTTGCGGGTATTTCGGGGTGTTCTCCCATTCTTGAACTCCAGTATATCCAGTCCCCCTCATAGGGTGATGCCATCCCTTTTACTTTTACATAGCGTTTTATTTCAGTGGAGCTATGTTGTATTAGCTTTAAAGGATTATTACCCTCTCCGGTTGCGAACACCCAGTTATTGCCTTCTACAGTTTTGAAGTATTTGCGGCGTATCCACTTTTTGCTTTTGTTCCTAGGACGATGATGACCCCATTTTAGAAGCTTCCAAACCACTAAGTGCCACAGCCTTGAAAATATTTTTTGACTGATGACTGTTGAGAAGTAGTTACACCAACCCCTAATGATGGGATTGAGATTTTTTATTAAAGTCGCTTGGTTTATCCCACGCGACTTATTTATTACTTCAGCAACTTTTTTTTCTGTAGTGCCTTTCCTGACTTTCCTTGCTGGGGGTGATAATAGTCTTAAAACCTAATAATCCGCCCCTGGTTCTTTCTCCGGAATTGTATTTCCCAACGGGGAATTGCCTGAGGTTTAATCCTAGGAAGTTGAATCGGGGTTGTTCATCATCTAACTTGTTCAGGGTGTGGGCTAACCTTGTCTTACTCGGTTTTAATTCTAACCCAATGCCACTTAACCACTTCTCTATTTCTACCTGGCATAGCTTTACAACTTCTACATCCTCATGGAGGAGTCGGGTAAAGGGATTACATCGCTGTAACCCCCTCCCCTCAAAACCGGACTTGTACCTTTCAGCACATCCGGCTTAAGCAAATTACTAGCTTCCACATGCTTCAGTCATTTTGCAGCATGAATCTGTTGATGACAGTAGAAGTGTAAGAATCGGAGATTTTTGTAGCTATTACTCCCACCCTGTTGTTTTGGTTCAATGTGATGAACATGCAGTTCTTCCCTCCATCTCGTTCTTCCCCGTTGAATAGAGATTCTCCGCATTTAGGACAAATGCATCCTTGGTTCTGAGCAATCTTTTGTTTACTG
>NZ_JAUBOY010000089.1:0-11993 GCF_036700465.1 Microcoleus sp. T3_A4
TTAAACGGAAAAACTTTTTGACTCCAACTTTTCACAACTGATAAAAAAATTCCACACACATCTGCGGAATGTGGGTTTCAGATTTAACACAAGCCAAGCGCCGACCGGCTTTAGTCATAGCAACTTTGGCAGGAGACGATCTAATTCTTTGTCAGATTACTAGCCAGACGCTCGCCGATCGCTATGCTATTACCCTTGAAAGTAGTGATTTTAGCGAGGGCGGACTTAACCAAACGAGCAACATTAGACCTAATCGCTTGTTTACCGCTGATCGAGAAATTATACTTTATAAAGCTGGTAAGCTTAAACCTGAGAAGTTGAACGAGGCGATCGCCAAGATAGTTGAAATTCTTCACCAGTAATTCTCTATTGTCAAGCGTTCCTCAGCTCACAATGCTGTTTGACTAGATTGTGTTGTGCGATCGCCCGCGCGTTGAGAAAAAGAGATAAAGTGCGATCGACCTTTCGATGTCAAAAAGCCATCACACTCACACTCCCAACCTAAGATCGCCCTTCTCATTCCACTCACGGCGATCGCCCATCACCTATAATTTTAATTAACATCCTGTCCCTCCCTTAAGCAGGGCTGGGGGGACAGGATGAAAAGGGAAACGAGACTTAAAGCGATCGATAAACGCGATAGTTAATTTCAGGGAAAATATTATCAATCTCCTCAACCTTCTCCAACCAACCCGAATCAACTTTCCCTTCTTTCACTTCATCGTACAGCTTGTGAAAGCGCATTAAGTGCGATCGAGTCCGCCGCACTGCATAGGGCACCATCGTCCCTGTACGCATGATAAATGCCCAGTCAGAAGATTGAGCTAGCAGCACTTCCCGCGCCGCCTGGTTCAAAGCACGATATTGCAACTCATCTTCCGGTTCCATACTTCCCAACTCAATCATCCGTTCCGCAGCCTTGTGCAAATGCGGGTAAATCCAAGCATTCGTCTCATTCAACCAATACTCGTGGAAACCCCGGAAACCCCAGCTAGACTGCGACGGGCGACAAACTTGCTGAGTCCGATTTCCCCGCAAATAATCGGCTAAGTGCGTCATCTCGTAAGTATTTTGGTCGTACCAACTCTTGCGGAACAGGTAATCTAAGAACCAAGGCCCTTCGTACCACCAGTGACCGAAAAGTTCGGCGTCGTAAGGTGAAACAATAATCGGCGGACGCTGCATAATCCCGTTCAGGTGCTCGACTTGCCGTTCCCGGTTAAAAGCAAAGTTGCTGGCGTGTTCGGCTGCTTTTTCCCTTGCCCAGTAAGGATCGTACAACTGTTTATCGCCTAAACCCAATCCGCGACCGGTGATTTTGTGATATTTAATCCCGGTATTTTTCCGCTGGCCGTTGGGCATGATGTAGGGCTTAATGTAATCGTAGTCAGCTTCCCAACCCAAATCTTTGTAGAATTCCCGGTATTCGGCGGCGCCTGGATAGCCGACTTCGGAAGACCAAACCTGCTGCGAGGACTCGTGATCCCGACCGAAGGCTGCGACTCCGCATTCGGTGAAAATTGGGGCGTAGCTGCCGTAGCGGGGACGCGGGCGGGCGTAGAGGATGCCGTGACCGTCTGTGAGAAAGTAGCGGAGGCCTGCGTCGGCTAACATCCGTTCTAAGCCTTCATAGTAGGCGCATTCGGGCAGCCAAATGCCTTTTGGTCGGCGGCCGAAGTTTGCTTCGTAGTTGTCGCAAGCTACTTGAATTTGTGCCCAAACTGCTTCGGGGTACATTTTCATCAGCGGTAGGTAGCCGTGGGTGGCACCGCAGGTGATGATTTCGAGGTTGTTGGTATCTTGGTGTTCTTTGAAGGCTTTGACTAAATCTCGATCGTACTTTTCCCAAAAGTTGCGGACTTGAGAGAAATGGGCGGCGTAATGTTCTGCCAAATAGCGGAGGTGACCATTTCCGCTGTTGTGTTCGATTTCGAGATCCGCTAATTCTTCGAGTTTAGCCAAGTGGTCGTCGAAGCGGTCTTGCAGCAAGGGGTCGCGCAGCATGGCAACCAAGGGCGGCGTCATGCTCATGGTAATTTTAAAGTCGATGCCGTCGCGCTTGAGCCCTTCAAAGACTTGCAGCAGGGGAATGTAGGTTTCCGCGATCGCCTCAAACAGCCATTCTTCTTCTAAAACGTAGTCGCTTTCGGGGTGGCGGACAAAGGGCAAGTGGGCGTGGAGAACGAGTGCGAGGTAGCCAATAGTCATAAAAAAATTTGGTAAGTGGGAAACGAGCGGGTCTTTAGACCTGAGAGGGAAACGGCTAGGCGGTTTCAACCGCCGTGAATCTTTCCATTACACGGGGATTGCTAGATGGGAGTGTACTTTTGTAATGTACTGTCAGTGGGACAATTACCACATCCAACCTCGCAATCGGCGATCGCATAATGTTCGCTCCTTTATGAGCCTCTATGAGAGGGGTAATGTTAGCTTGCGCCTTAGTTAAGGGCCGATACTATATCTAGGAAACTGATTTAACCCAATAAGTCTGTTTAATCCTAAATTTCGCTTGGCAAGGAACTAGCGAGAGCATTCCCTGGTAGGCCTTTAACTCTTACCGTTAACGTAGTACGCAGGTACGCCTCTGGTCAACTATGGTTTAAGTCTTAGGCCCGAAGCAAGAAGCGTATCTAGAGACCGGGGTCATTGACATTGATTTGGATGCCGTAGTTATTAACTGACGCCAGTTAGGAACAGCTTTAAAATATTTTAAGATTTTATGCTGAAACGGGACTCACAAAATGCCGTGTTTTTTTAATGACCTTTCTCTAACAAACTAAATGTCAGCAAATTCTGATTTTCTGCTTGCTGTCGGATTAGGGTTGCTGCTGTTTGAGAGTCTACTGGCTTTGAGAAAAAGAATCCCTGGGCGTACTCACATTTTAACCCTTTTAGTATAGATAGTTGCGAGGCTTCTTCGACTCCTTCAGCTACTACATCCATGCCTAAATTGTGGGACAAAGTAACGATCGACCGCACAATTTCGGTCGGGTCAATGCCTCCTTTACTGAAATCGAACTCACCTCCCATCCTGCTAACAAAAGAGCGGTCTATTTTTAAGGTATTGGTGGGGAAGCGGTGCAGGTAGGAAAGCGAGGAATAGCCGGTGCCGAAATCGTCAATGCACAAGTCTATGTTTCGGGTTCTGAGCTGCACCAGCATTGCTGTTACTGAGTCGGAATTTTCTATGAGTACGCTTTCGGTAATTTCTAGTTTTAAACTGCTGCCGTCGAGGTGAGTTTCTGCAAGAACTCGATCGATGTATTCGATTAAATCTGGCTGAGAAAACTGTTTGACAGAAATGTTGACGCTAACGCTCAACGGGGGGTGGCTGGGAAATAGCTGCTGCCACTGGCGGATTTGGTGGCAAGCTGTGCGAAGTACCCAGCGGCCGAGGGGTACGATCAAGCCGGTTTCTTCGGCGATGGTGATGAATTCACCGGGGGAAACTAAGCCGCGTTCTGGATGCTGCCAGCGCACTAGGGCCTCAAAACTGGTAATTGTGTTATTGGCGATCGACACGATCGGCTGGTAGTGAATAATAAACTGGGGCGCTGGGGATAAGGGAGGTAAGGCTGAGGCGGGGGATGGGGGAAAGTCTTCTTCTCTGGCCGGCTCTCTAATTGATTCGATCGCCCGCCGCAGGTCGTTTTCTAGCTGCAATAGCCGCAAAGCGTGGGCGTGCATGGAACTGTTGAAAACTTCGTGTCGGGATCTGCCGAGTTCTTTGGCGCGGTACATTGCTGTGTCGGCGTCGCGCAGCAGGGTTGTCGGTTCCACGTATTCGCCAGAACTCAAAGCTATGCCGATGCTGGCGGTGATAAATACTTCGTGTCCGTCTAGAAGGATAGGGGAGGTGATTTTCTTTTGCAGGCGGTTGACAATGGTGGTAGCTTCATTGATGCCCTCGATGTCTTCTAACAACAGCACAAACTCGTCTCCTCCAAGGCGGGCCACTGTATCTCCGACCCTCAGACAAGCTTCCAGACGCCGGGCGATCGATACTAGCAGTTGATCGCCGATGGCGTGGCCGAGGGAATCGTTGACTACTTTAAATCTATCTAAATCGAGAAACAGCACGGCAAACAAGTAGTCTTTGCGCCGTTTTGCCATCCTCAGAGCGTGTTCGAGCCGATCGGTAAATAGTGATCGGTTGGGCAATCCGGTGAGGGCGTCGTGAAAAGCATCGTGCAGCAGTTGTTCTTCGGCGAGTTTGCGCTGAGTGATGTCGTGACAGTTAATCACGATTCCCTTGACTGCGGGATCGTACAGCAAGTTGGTGGCTACAGCTTCTACATAACACCAGGAACCGTTGCGGTGGCGGACTCGGTACTCAACTGGGCACTGGCTTCTTTTGGGGTTTTTAATGGCTTTGTGGAGGGTTTCGGTGATCGTGGCGCTGTCGTCGGGGTGAACTATTTCTAAGGCGCTGCGGCCGATCGCCTGGTGGGGCGCGTATCCTAAAATTCGCTTGACGGAAGGGCTGATGTAGCGGAAGATTCCTTCGGCGTCGAGAATGATCGTGATGTCTGTGGCGTTTTCAATCAGCGAGCGAAATCGCTGTTCGCTTTGGCGCAGTGCTGATTCTGCTTGTTTGCGATCGCTGATGTCGAGGGCTACTCCGTCTATAATTACGTCGCCGTGTTCGTTTTTGGAAAATTTAGCGCTGTCTTGCACCCACTTGACCTCCCCAGATCTCAGAACGATGCGGTACTGGCGATCGCACGGCAAAAGACTCGCTCTCGATGCTGCTACGAGGCTGTCAGACAAGCTTTTGTCCTCTGGATGGATGATTTCGGTCAAGAGTTCCGGGTGCGAAATCACTTCTTCGGCCCCGAACCCAGTAACTTCGCGCACGCCCGGACTGATGTAGGGCATGGAGATTGTGCCATCGGAATGCAGCACGGTGCGGTAGACTGAGCCGGGAATGTTGGCTGCCATTGTGGCTAGCTGCTGCTGGATGCCGCAGACTGCTGCTTCGGCGCGCTTGCGTTCTGCAAGTTCGGTTTGGGCTTGTTGGTAGAGTTCGGCTTGGTGGATCGCGATCGCGCACTGATCGGCTATGGCTTTGAGTAGCGACAGTTCTTCGGCGCTCCAAGAGCGCGCCCGATCGCACTGATAGAGGCTAATTCCTCCCAAAAATGACCGCTGGTAGAGCAGTGGGGCGATCGCGACGGAGCGAAACCCTACCAACTGTGCTGATTCTTGCAGCGACGGGCACAGTGTCGATAACTCGTCGATGATCAGGGTTTCCCCAGCCGCGAGATCGGATCGGTAGTGCTCGGCCACTTTGCAATTTAGCCCGACGAACCGTTCTCTTTTGGATGCTTTGCTGATGTAGCGAACTCTGATTCCGCCTTCA
Organism: Microcoleus sp. T3_A4; assembly: GCF_036700465.1. Lineage (NCBI taxonomy): Bacteria > Bacillati > Cyanobacteriota > Cyanophyceae > Oscillatoriales > Microcoleaceae > Microcoleus > Microcoleus sp. T3_A4. The sequence goes on from NZ_JAUBOY010000089.1 coordinate 5,363, forward strand.
GCATCTGGCTGCAAGATGGCGCAGGCGGTGATTTCGAGAGCTTCGTGCAGTTGATCTGCTGTGGTTTGCAGCACTTCGTCGAGTACAAGGGTGAAGCGCATGGCTTGGAGGATGCGGTTGACGATCGCTTCTCGCTGAGCTTGCCGCTGAATTTGGGCGATCGCTTCTTGTTGCTGGCGCCGCATTTTGTATTCTTGGAGCGATCGTTCTAACACTGTTGGCAACCTAAACAGCCGCCCTTTTAATACGTAATCGGTCATTCCGGCTTTGAGGCACTCAACTGCCGCTTCTTCTCCCAAACTTCCCGTTACTAAAATCAAGGGTATGTCTTGCCCTAATTCCTGCATTAATTTCAACACTTCTAAACCGTTGAAGCCTGGGAGGCGGTAATCTGAGAGTACAGCATCGTACTTGCAATTCTCCAGCAGTTTTCTGCACTCTGTTGCTGTTTCTGCCATGTCGCACTTAAAATTTACCCCCCCCGATTCTAAGGCGAGCACTATTAATTCCATATCTTCTGCCATGTCTTCGATAATCAACAATTTTAATGTTGATTCCGCTACCATTTTTAGTAGATAGTTGGTCTGATTTATATCTAACATAAGGTATTGGGGAGGTTTTCAATTGGTTATTCGTGTTTTTGCTAGTAATTTTTTAGACTGAGTTTGGTTATTAATTTTATCTCGATATTTTTAGCAAAATCAATTATATACTCTACTCGCAAGACCTTTATTTAGCACCGGCAGTCGAGGGCTGACCGAACCGATTGGGGCTCATCCCAATTTTTAAAAGAGCGTTTTTTAGGAGTACGAGCATCTTGTGCACCGCTATGCCTAGCTCTTTCGCTTTCATCCCTGACAGTGAACACTTCTGTCACACCACAATTCGGATGCTCTCACCGATTGTGACTTATTTAAGTGTATAAGAGTTTTAAATTCAAAATTTAAAACTCTTATACACTTAACTTATGAATCTATATTACCGTTTGAGATTGTTTGCGCTAGTTTAAAGTAAAACGTGGCTCCTTGACTAGGTAGGCTTTCGGCCCAAACCGTGCCGCCGTGGCGGTGAATAATCCGCTGGACGATCGCCAAACCGATGCCCGTACCTTCAAATTCTCTCTGGGAGTGCAGCCTCTGAAAGGCTCCAAACAGGCGATCGGCGTATTCCATCGGAAAACCCACCCCGTTATCCTTGACAAAAATCGTCCCATCCGGTAAACCCTCAATAACTATTGTAGCCGGAGTGCGTCCGCGGCTGAACTTGACGGCGTTGCTAATCAAGTTGCTGAACACTTGTTGCAGCAAGGTTGGATCTCCCATTACTGTCGGCAAATCTCCGACGGCAAATTCAACGCTGTGGGGAGTTTGGGCCGGATCGGCGACGGCTGGGGGTTTAGTCAATTTAATCGCATTTTGTACCAAACGGCTCAGATCGATCGGAATTTGCCTCAACTCGGTGCGACTCACCCGCGACAGGGCGAGCAAACCGTCAATCAACAGGCTCATTTTTTGGCTGCTGTCTTCAATTACTTCCATATAGTGAAGTATTTTGCGATCGCTCAAAGCCTCAGTTAATTCTAGCCGCTGTTTCAACGCTTCTACAAAACCTGAAATATGTCGCAAAGGTGCACGCAAGTCGTGGGAAACTGAGTAAGAAAAAGATTCTAATTCTTGATTGGCAGCTTCTAATTGCTCTGTGCGTTCTGACAAAGCTTGTTTTGTCTCTACCAACTCAGTGATATCGCGAGAAGTGCCAATTAAAGCATAAACCTTGCCGTCTATATTTCTGAGGGGAATTTTAAAAGTATCGTAGTAAGTCGTCTCGCCAGCCATTACAAATTTATCCTGCAAGTGCATAGTTTCGCCTGTTTCAAATACCTGGGAGTTTTCCCTACAGAATTGTGCGGCTCTGCCTGGGGAAAAACATTCACAAATCGTTTTGCCCTGCATCTCTTTCCTGCTATTTAATCCAGCCGTTTGGGCAACCGATTGGTTAACAAAAGACAGTCGCATATTCTCGCGATTTACCACAAAAATGTGATCGGGCAAAGCATCAAAAAAAGTCTCTAATTCTGCGGTACGCTGAGCGACTTGAGCTTCTAAAGTTTCGTTGAGTTCTTTGAGTTTAAATTCTACTCGTTTGCGTTCGGTAATATCTTGACCAATTCCGATACAACTGCCGTCGGAAAGACGAACATTTGCCCAAGAAGTGTCGATAATTCGCCCGTCTCTAACTTGTGTTTTGAAGTCGCTCCACTTCTGATTTGCTGCTTGGATTTCATCCCAAACATATTGACGGTATTCTGGTTGCGGATAAAATTCTGCCAAGATATCACGGTTTTTGATTTCTGCCAAACTCCAGCCTAGCACTTGTTCCCAGTGGCTGTTTACCCAGTTTATTTGACCATTTTTATCTAAGAAAGCGAGCATGATCGGCACGTTGTCGAAGATAGTTTGCAGCAGTTCTTTTTGCTGTTTTAATAATTCTTCGGCTTGTTTGCGATCGCTGATGTCGAGTACGGAACCGATAATTTGCCTCATTTGTCCGTCGGGCGTTCTTTTGAAGATTGTAGAGCGATCGTGCACCCAGCGCCATTCCCCATTTTTGTGTTTAATTCTGTAGTCTCTGTCATCCGTTTCATAGGGATTGCTGCTGTGTTTTAGTCGATCCATACCTGTAATTAGCTTTAACAGATCCTCGGGATGAACTAAGTTAGCGACAGCATCTATACCCAAATCTTGCCATTCTTTAGGAGTGTAGCCGAGTATGGCGGTGACAGATTCATTTGCATAAATATTTTTGTTTTCTACTGCATCGTAAATGTAAAGAAAGTTGGGGATTGTTTTCAGAATGCTTTCTAAAAGTTCTTGATGTTTTTGCAGTTCCCATTCTGCCTGTTTACGCTCGCTTACGTCTAGCACAAAACTGACGCCAAACTGTTGCGTTTGTTCTAAAAATGTGCTACCCAACATCACCGGAACGCGGCTACCGTCGGAGCGTATAAATTCTTTCTCAAAGGGAACAACCGTATTTCTATCCTTCAGTTCTGCAACTTTTTCTGTATCTATACTCACGTATTCTGGTGGTGTCATTTCTTGCCAGTTAACTCTTCCGGCAAGCAGCTCGTCCCGCGTATAATTTACCGTGTTTAAAAAAGCGGCGTTGGCATCTATAATGCGGCCGTCAAGATCCCAAAAAATTAAGCCGATCATATTAGAATCAACTATGGCTTTAAATTTGGATTCGCTTTGTCGCAACTGATCTTCGACTTGTTTTAGTTCTGTGATGTCGCGGGAGATGGATAAAACTGTTTCTACTGAATTGTCTTCAGCAAACTCGGGAATGACTCGACAGTGGTAATATTTTATGCCCTCGGAAGTGGGAAACTCAAATTCTATAGTTTCTTGTTTACCGCTACCAAAAACTTTCATAAAAGCCTCATCCCACAGGCTGCATAAGTGCGGTGGCATTCCTGATTCTTGGTGGGTTTTGCCAATCAATTTTTCGGCATTTTTTCCAATAGTTGATTCTACTGCTGGGTTGATATAAAGGAGGCGTAGTTTGCGATCGAACCGGGCGATAATATCGGTCGCATTTTCGGCGATGGCGCTGAAAGCTTGTTCGCGCCGATGCAGTTCTTCTTGAGCGCGCTGGAACTCGGTTATGTCTCTGGCAAAAGAGAGAATTGAAACTACTGTTCCCGATTCATCGATGAGTGCAGAATTGTACCATTCGCAGTAAATTATCGAGCCATCTTTGGTATAGTTGCGGTTGCGGCAAACGTTGCGGGTTTCTCTGCTGTGTAACAGTTCATTTGTGGCGGCGCACACTTCCTCGAAGTCTTCTTGATAAACTATTGACCATTCGTGCCAGTATTTGCCGATTACTTCTGCTGCACTCCAGCCAAATATTTGTTCTGCCATTGGCGACCACCGCACTACCCGAAATTCTTTGTCCCACTCTACAACTGCCATTGGTAAGTTTTCTAGATGAAATTCCCGCCGCGAGTTGGCTTTTTTTATTTGAGTTTGAAGTTGCTGGCGGAGTTGCTTAGCCTCGGTCAAGCGATCGCTAATTTCCTGTGTGTTTGCTGAGCCGGCGTTGGCAAGGTGAGCAATGGTTTCTGCTGTTTGTTTTTCGAGTTCGTTCCAAGCGAGTTCGAGGGCTGATTCCGCCTGCTCTAGCTCAGTGATGCTGTTCGGAAACAGTGTGGCACTTTTAACTGGAATTTCACGCATAGTTTTGACACTTAGGCAAGTGTTACTTTTAGAATTCAAAATTAAAGTTTAAAAAATAAAAATATGTAATTTCCTGTTAAATTATACATTTTTAATTTTTAGTCTGTGCGTGGAGCCGATCGTTGGAGGCGGCGGGCGTTATTAAATACTGCCAGTAAAAGGATTTGGGGTGTAGATTGATCAGCAATTGTGGTGGATGGATCTAAAACTCTCCTGGGTAAGGGAAGGGTGCGGGCAGGAGCTGACCCTAAGTATATTTTTGCACAGAGTTGTTGTTTGGGGGCGATCAAAAGGAGATCGGCGTGGCTGCGGGCTTGGGTCGATCGCGAATCTGTAGCAGGGCGTTGCCTATGCAGATCCCCATTTGTCTCAACTAAACACGCTTTCCCCAAGTCCGTCAGGGGTTTAAACCTGCCGAACTCAGGGTTTGACGCGCTTGTTGACACCAATGAAACCGCCCCTACCTCCAAATACTCTCCAATCACTTTGGTCAATAAAAAGCTAAAATAAAATCTAAAGTTATTCAGTCTTTTAAATTGCTTATGACTGCTTCTGCACCCTCTTCGATAAAAAACCGAACTCAGTACGAAGCCATTATCGGCCTCGAAACTCATTGTCAATTAAGTACCAATACTAAAATTTTCTCCAGTTCTTCTACAGAATTTGGCAATGCCCCAAATACTAACATTGACCCAATTTGTATGGGAATGCCGGGAGTTTTGCCCGTATTAAATCAAAAAGTGCTGGAGTATGCGGTGAAAGCAGGGCTGGCTCTCAACTGCGAAATCGCACCTTACAGTAAGTTTGACCGCAAGCAATATTTCTATCCCGATTTGCCGAAAAATTATCAAATTTCTCAGTTCGATTTGCCGATCGCTACTAACGGTTGGCTAGAAATTGAACTCGTGGATGAGACGGGAAATTCTACTAGAAAAAAAATCGGGATCACTCGCTTGCACATGGAGGAAGATGCCGGAAAATTGGTTCACGGCGGTAGCGATCGGCTCAGCGGTTCAACTTATTCAATGGTGGATTACAACCGCGCTGGTGTGCCTCTAATCGAAATTGTTTCGGAACCGGATTTGCGATCGGGCGCGGAAGCTGCCGAATACGGTCAAGAATTGCGCCGGATCGTGCGCTACATCGGTGTTGGCGACGGGAATATGCAGGAAGGTTCGCTCCGGTGCGACGTGAATATTTCGGTTCGCCCCGTGGGCAGAAAAGAGTTCGGCACGAAGGTGGAAATTAAAAATATGAACTCTTTTAATGCGATCGAACGGGCGATCGATTATGAGATCGAGCGGCAAATTCAAGCTGTGGAAAATGGCGAAACCATCATCCAAGAAACCCGGCTTTGGGATGAAAACAAGCAGTGTACTTTTAGTATGCGGGTTAAGGAAGGTGCGAGCGATTACCGGTATTTCCCGGAACCGGATTTGCCTCCGATCAAAGTTTCGGCCGAGCAATTGCAGGATTGGCAAGCTCAACTGCCGGAATTGCCGGCAATGAAGCGCAATCGCTACGAAACTGAGCTGGGTCTTTCTCCCTACGACGCGCGGGTGCTGACTGACGACAAAGCGGTGGCGGAGTATTTTGAAAAATCGATCGCCGCCGGTGCTGTGGCTAAACAAGCTGCCAATTGGGTGATGGGCGATATTACTGCTTATCTGAAAAATGAAAAGCTGGCGATCGCAGAAATTCCTTTCCAACCGCAGGATTTAGCCGAACTGCTGGGGCTAATTGAGGCCGGTACGATCAGTGGCAAAATCGCTAAGGATATTTTGCCGGAGTTGCTGGCAAACGGTGGTTCGCCTCAGAAGTTTGTTGAAAGCAAGGGTTTGATTCAAATTTCGGATACTGGGGCGATCGATCAGGCGATCGATGCCGTGTTGGCCGCCAATCCCAAGGAGCTCGAACAGTACCGAGCCGGTAAAACTAAGCTGCTGGGCTTTTTTGTCGGCAAGGTGATGAAGGAAACGGGCGGCCGGGCTGATCCCAAACTGACGAATGAGCTGCTGGTGGCGAAGCTTAACGGCCCAAGCTAAGCAATTATTAAGGGGATCGTGTAGCGGATACAGCGGCGGGCGATCGGTTTTTCCCGATCTCGCCCTTCTGGCGGGATCGTAACTTTATAATTAATCTACATTTCTTTACAACATCTTCACGTTTGGGGGTGACACCCCTCATCCCTATCATGTTATATTGTGTTATGTAGATGCACCCTGATGGCAGAGAGAGTTACTTAGGTAGCTCTCTCTTTTTTTGGTCTTTTTTTTTTCACGGACGTGAAAATACGGATGGGGGAGAGGGGGGCTTACAAGTGTAGGTTTTTTACAATTAGGAGGTGTTAGAAACAACAGGCCAACAAGAGGGCCAAGATTGAGGAAACA
>NZ_JAUBOY010000023.1:0-115112 GCF_036700465.1 Microcoleus sp. T3_A4
TTAATGAACCCTAAACATTTAAGAAATTGGTTTGCTAATTGCTGCTACTGTACCTCATAACAGCGGGAAACGCTGTAGTAAGGTTGACAGCGACGCACCCTACACATTCGTGAAGCGAAGCTATCCCGTAGGGAATCGCACAATTTCCACTGCAAAAACGCGAGCAAACTCAGCGACAACGAGCGATCGCACTTGATCGACATCAATTCCGGGGATAAACTGCTCTAAACTGCCAACAGGTCGATCGGGAATCCCGCAAGGTACAATTTGCCCAAAACCTGCGAGATCCGGGCAAACATTTAAAGCAAAACCGTGCATCGTAATCCAGCGGCTGACTTTAATGCCGATCGCACCTACCTTGCACCCATCCACCCAAACCCCAGTCATACCGGGAACCCGCGAACCCTTCAACCCCAAAACTTCCAGCACCCCCAGCAGCACTTCCTCCAACTGCCGCAAATACCAGTGCAAATCAGGCTGGTGGCGCCGCAAATTTAAAATCGGATAGCCCACCAATTGGCCCGGACAATGGTAAGTCACCTCGCCGCCCCGCTCAACTCGGTGCAATTCCGGCCCAGTTTGACTTGGAGCAAATTTCAGAAATTCCAACTTCGCGCCCTGTCCCAAAGTGTAAACCGGCGGATGTTCCAGCAAAATCAGGACATCTGGTAAATCTGGTTTGTCGCGGCGGTCTTGCACGAGTTTTTGCTGGATTTCCCAAGCTTGGGAGTAGGGAACTTGTCCCCAATTGAGGAGCAAGCAGGGTTGTGCATTTAGTTGTTGAGGGATGAGAGGAGAAACCATGCAAAAAATCAATAGTATTTTTACGGAATATTGGCCTAGCTTAAATCAAGAATTGTCAACATATAATAAAAGATTTGGAAGATAAGTGTTTTCGAGAATACATAGTGCTACTGTATAAAATATACCCAAGTTACAGAAGGGAGGGAGCTCTATGAAGCTTGTTATCCAGGGTAAAAATATAGAAATCACCGATGCGATTCGCGAGTACGTCAATCAAAAGGTGGAAAAGGCAGTTAGCCATTTTCAAACTTTGACGACAGAAGTGGACATACATCTATCGGTGGCTCGTAACCCCAGGATCAATCCTAAGCAGACTGCTGAGGTGACAATTTATGCTAACGGCAGCGTGATTCGGGCTGAGGAAAGCACGGAAAGCCTGTATGCCAGCATAGATTTGGTTGCCGACAAGATAGCTCGTCAACTGCGGAAATTTAAGGAAAAACGTCACGACAACAAGACCCAGAGTAGTGCCAAAACGGTTACGGTAGTTGAGGAACATCCTGTAGTAGCGGATCTGATTGGCGATCGAACTCCCGAACTTCCTGCTGAGGTGGTACGGACTAAGTATTTTGCTATGCCTCCAATGACGGTGCAAGAAGCTTTGGAACAATTGCAGATTATCGATCACGATTTCTATATGTTCCGTAATGCGGAAACAGACGAAATTAACGTACTCTACGAACGAAAGACTCACGGTGGTTATGGAGTGATCCAACCCCGCCACAGCAACGGTAACGGTAATAGCAAAAATGGCAAAACTGCCGAAAGCGCTACATCTGAAAAATCGAGTGTTGCGAAAAGCTAGATAATTGCTGAGTGCTAATTGTTAATGGCTGCAAGTCATTAGCAAAAAAGGACTAAAGTCCTTACTACGAACCACGAGTTTTTAGTAAGGACTTTAGTCCTTTCTTGGTTTTTTAAGATAATGATTCGTAGTCAGGACGTTGCTGATATTGCCTAGAGAAAATGGATGACAAATTATGCTATTGGAGTTAAGACAATTAAAGATTCAACCGGGTCAGCAATTACTGGTTGAGGATGTTAACTGGCAACAATTTGAAAGTATTTTGGCGGAATTAGGAGAACGTCGTGCTTCCCGACTTTCCTATAGTAACGGACGGTTAGAAATTATGGTTCCTCTACCCGAACATGAAAAAGCCAAAGAAATTATTGGTGACATGGTAAAAATTTTGTTGGAAACACGACAAATAGCCTTTGAGTCGTTAGGTTCGACAACGTTGAAAAACGAACGCATGAGTCAGGCTGTCGAACCGGATACCTATTTTTACATTCAAAATCAAGCAGCCGTTATCGGTAAAAATCGCCTCGATATGAGTGTTGATCCGCCCCCAGACTTAGCTATAGAAATTGATCTTACCTCTCGCACGCAGTTGGATAATTATCAAATTCTAGGAGTGCCGGAACTTTGGCGGTACGCACGGCGAGGGCTACAAATCAACGTCTTGCAAGCCGAACAATATATTGAGTCTGATGTGAGTCCCACTTTCCCCAATATCCCGATTGTCCAACTGGTGAATCAGTACACTCAGCAGAGTCAAGTTGCTGGTAGAACCCACGCTATTCAAGCTTTTAAAAATTGGGTACGGGAAAACCTCTAGTCTCAGAACTTTCTTCCTCACTAAAAACCCTTAGTTCGCAGTCAGGAATTTAGTTTTTTCTTGGTTTTTTAGACAATGAGGGATGAGGACTTTCGTCCTCACTACCAACACTATATTTAAGCAAATCCATCTAACTTTTGATGGTTTCTAAAGTTTTGAGTGCTTCTGCAACGTGCGCTTTGAAGTCTAACATGGAGTCAAAAATATGCTTGACAATGCCTTCTTTGTCAATGACATAAGTTACTCTACCAGGCATAATCCACAGGGTAGGTGGAACTCCATATAATTGCCGAACTTTGTTACCAGTATCGCTCAGCAGTGTAAAGGGTAGCTGATATTTGGCAGAAAATTGCTGGTGCGATTGTTGCGAATCTTCGCTAATTCCTATGACTTCTGCACCTGCGTCTTTGAAGACTTCGTAGCTATCTCGAAAAGCGCAAGCTTGGGTGGTGCATCCGGGTGTGTCGTCTTTGGGGTAAAAGTAGACTATGACGTTTTTTTTACCTTTAAAATCTTTGAGGCTGACTGATGTGCCAGTTTGAGATGGTAAGGTAAAATCGGGTGCGGTGTCTCCTACTTTGACGGTCATGTTTTTTTTAACTTAGTAGAGCTGTTTGCGTGAAAATTTAACTTTTGTTATTGTACAGTTTTTTGTGACCAATAGTTCGCAGTTGCGATCGCCCGCTGCGACAGCCTCCCATTTTTGCTTTCTCGCACTGCTAAAAAAACCCCTTTTTACACAATCTGGATGCAGCCGACGATTCGCAGTTACGGGGATTAATTCGAGAGGCTTTTTTGAACCGCAGATGCACGGGGATTAACGCAGATTGTTATTGAAAATTGGAGGGGCGGGGCTGAATCGTTAACACAAAGTTAGTTGTTATCGACCTTTAGTTAAATTTTTTAATTCCCGCCAGATTGGAGGAATTTGACCGGAGTGTGTGCGGGGCTGGGTGAGGATTCCTTGAGTCGGACTGAACAGTAATGATAGCACAAAGAATCCCGATGCAACTAAAACTATTGCGGGCCCGGATGGCAAGTTATAAAAGTAGCTGAGATACATTCCGCTAATGCTGGAAATAACTCCGATTATTGCGCCTAAAATCATGACTTGGTGCAGACGAGTGACTAGGAGATAGGCGGTACTTGCGGGTGTAATTAATAGGGACAAAACTAGCACTACGCCAACGGCTTTGAGGCTGGCAACTATGGTGAGGGCGATGAGTACCATCAATCCGAAGTTGAGGAGGTTTACTGGCAAACCTGTGGCTTGCGCTCCTAATGGGTCGAAGGTGTAAAATAGCAGTTCTTTGTAAAAGACTACTACAACTAATAAGACTACGGCGACTATGACGGCTGTGTCGATCGCATCTTCAGCCGTAACGCCGAGGATATTGCCGAAAAGAAAGTGGTTGAGGTCGATTTTGTTGTCTTTTTGGACGATCGTAATTAAGGTGATGCCGAGGGCGAAGAATGCCGAAAATACGATGCCCATTGCGGCGTCTTCTTTGATTGTCGATCGAGCTTTGATCCAAGCTATGATTACTGTACTCAAAACTCCGGCAATGAAGGCGCCGATAAAGATATTTGCTCCCAGGATAAATGCGATCGCCAATCCGGGCAAAACCGAGTGGCTGATGGCGTCTCCGAGCAAGGCCAGCCGCTGTACCATTAGGTAGCTGCCGACGATCGCGCAGACGATGCCGACGAGAATGGCAATTATGAGCGATCGCTGCATGAATCCGTACTGCAACGGCTCAATTAAGGTTTGTATCATAAAATTATAAAATCACAGTTAACGAATGACTAACAATCAAAGCAACCGGGTTTAATGGGAGATTGATCGTTGCCAAACCCAATATTACCCAAGAAACTGGCTTCAAAACCGTAACTCGTAGATTAATGACTGTTAGCTAATTAAGCGGCTTGTCCGGCAAAAAACATTACTTGTCCGCCGTAGGCGCGGTAAAGGTTTTCTTGGGTTAGCACTTCTTGGCGGGAACCAGCGGCAATCAGTTCTGTATTGAGCAAAATTAAATCGTCAAAATTGGTAATTGATTCGCCTAAGTCGTGGTTGACTACTAAGACGATTTTCCCGGCATTTGCTAGCTGGTGGAATATCTCAAAAATGATATTTTGAGTTTTTTGGTCAACGCCGACAAACGGCTCGTCAAAGCAGAAAATAGCGGCTTCTTGGGCTAATGCTCTCGCTAGAAATACTCGCTGTTGCTGTCCGCCGGAAAGTTGTCCGATCGGTCTGTCTTTGTAAGTAGTCATGCCTACTCTTTCTAAGGCATCGGCAGCGGTGCGGCGGCTAGCTGCGGAGAAGCGGCGAAACCATCCGGCTTTTCTGACTCTTCCCATCATCACGACATCCCAAACGGTGGCGGGATAGTTCCAGTCAATTTGCGATCGCTGGGGCACGTAGGCTACTGTTTCGAGTCGATCGGCGATCGCTTCCTCGCCCCAGGTAACTGTGCCGCGATTTGCCGGAATTAAGCCCAACATTGCTTTAATCAGCGTGCTTTTGCCGGCACCGTTGGGCCCAATAATACCCGTCAGCCTTCCCGGTTTGACGGAAAGATTGATATCTCTGAGTGCCTCTACCGTGCGGTAGTTTACTGCTAAGTGCTTAACAGCGATAATTTCAGTGTCGGTAGCGCTGTCTTTGAGGTGGCAAACCATTTTAGACCAAGGATTCTCGTTGGGGAAGGCGGCGGTATTCATTGCGGTGACTCTATCTCCTTTTTATTAAGTTTACTGTAAAAATGAAAAGAATATGAAATCATCGGTAAATAGGAATAATCGGGAACGCACCAGAGGTAGATAATGCGACAGTCCAAGCTGGAAACCCCTCAAACTATAGGTTTGGCGGCGAAAATCTCAAGTCGGTTAAAACTCATATCTTCCACAATTCTCAATAACAGGCAAGATGCCTGTTCCACAAAGAGTGAGTTTTCTGGTGGGGTGGGCATCCTGCCCGCCCAGACAAGGGTTATTGAGAATGGTGTCAGATGTGAATTAAAAGCGAGGGCAATTGTGAAGCAATCCTATAAAGGAGAGTTTAGCAGTGAGGCGGCGATTGAAACCTCCCGCCCTGGATTGAACAAGTCCAAAGTATTTTTTATCAGAACTATTGCCTGCGGCATTTTGACTTTGGGCTTATTTAGTTGTACTCAAACCCAGGGCGATCGCCTCTCTCCACAGGCAGATGCTAAACCCAAGGTAGTTGCTACCAGCACAATTATTGAGGATTTGACCGATCGAGTAGCGGGCGGCGAAGTTCAGCTAACAGGAATTTTGCAGCCTGGAACCGATCCTCACGTTTACGAACCGGTGCCAAAAGATTCTCAAGCTTTAGAACAAGCTAACTTAATTTTATATAACGGTTACAATTTGGAACCGGGATTAATTAGGATGATGAATGCCGCCGGAATTAAGGCACGGAAATTAGCAGTGGGGGAAGTTGTCAAGCCTTTGCTACTGAATAAAGAAGGCAATACCGTACCCGATCCGCACGTTTGGGGAAATGTGGAAAATGTAGTTCAAATGGTGGAAGCAATTCGGGATGCGCTAATCGAACTATCGCCGGAAGATCGGGAGAAGTTTACGCAGAATGCTGTGAAACTTACTGAAGAGTTAAAACGTTTGGATAGTTGGATCGAACAAGAGATTAAAACCATCCCCGAAAATAAGCGCGCATTAGTAACAACTCACGATGCTTTTCAATATTACAGCCGCGCCTACGGATTGGGAAGTGCGGGAAGTTTGATCGGGATTAGTACGGAGGAACAGCCAAGCGCTCAAACGGTGCAGAAGTTAGTAGAATCGGTGAAAGCTGCGGGAGTACCTGCTATTTTTGCCGAGACTACAATTAACCCGCAACTGATTAGAACAGTGGCGGAGGAAGCGGGGGTGAAATTGGCGGCGCAGCAACTTTATTCGGATTCGATTGGGGCGCCCGGAAGCGAGGGCGATTCTTATGTGAAAATGATGTCTGCTAATACTCGCACCATCGTCGAAGCTTTGGGGGGAAAATACACGCCGTTTGAAGTTAGCAAGTAGCAAGTATGGTGCCCCGGAAGAGTTTTATTTTCTCTGGGGGGTGACAGCTAGCTGACGCAGCCTACAAGTTTCAGTAGGCTTGCATTGCATAAGTCTTTGATTGGTACAGAAACCGCAGATGCAAGGCAGATAAACACAGATAAACGCAGATTATTGAAGGAATTGAAAGCTTGGGAATGCAAGAGGTCTAGTTTATCTGGTTCGACAAAATTAAATTGAGCACGTTCAATTCGTTGGAACTTAAAAGATATTTATCTGTGAAAATCTTTTCTCGACTTTGCTCTAAACTGTAGCTTCTAAACACGATAAATGGGAAGTCTCGATACTTGTGTCCGATCGGCATTACACTATCTACAGGGTAGATCGATCGCACATAAGCCGACAAAATATCCCGAAACCGCCTATCTTCCGGTTCTTCCAGCCTGCTGTCAGCAAAATACTCTTTCATTTCCTCAGCGCTGACAAAAGCAAACAGCGGTATGGCATAATAGCGATCGAACTGCTGACTCTGCTCTTCAAAATACTGAGTTTTCTCCACATCGCTGTTGAGAAACTGCAAAAGCTCGATCGCACCTCCTGTAATGGCCGATATTACATTCTCCGGGGACGAATCGCTATCCCTAATTAGACGCATTTTGTGCAGCAACTTCTTTTCTAGACATTCCTTGATTTCTCGATGAAGCCGTATCTGGTATGTTTCTACCAAAGTGCGATCGGCTAGAGGTACGATCAACAAACTACCGCAAACATGACCGAGTTCTAAATTATCATAGCTCAACAAACCATCCAGCGGATTACACTTCTCCAAAAACTTACGATTAAAATCCTCCCGCATTTCCAGATAGGAATCGCCCTTTTTACGAGACTTATCAGAATTTGTCAAAACAAACTCCCCGCGACCCAAAAGCTGTTCCAGGCTCGTATAAACCTCCTTAAACAACATATTTCCTCGCTGGCTCTCGCTCTTTAATGTTTTAATTAGAGCCGCCATTTTGCTGCTAAAAGTATCCCCGACTGCGGAAACCGACTTACCGCCGATGGGAATCATCAAAAACTTTTCCCTACCTAAATAACCGTATCCCGAAATCCGCGTCATCACCGCCGTCTTCAGAATTAGCAATAAATTCAACAAACTCAATTTGCTTTCTTGCAGGGAAAGTGCCGCATCATCAGCGTAATAAACTGCGGTATCAGATAGGTAAAAAACCAATTCTTTGTCTTCACCATCAAGGGTTTTACCGTTGTCATATTCTCCGCGTCCCCGATAAATCACCTGTATGACTTCCATCAGATTTTTCTCAATCTGGAAGTGAGCAATATCAACTAAAATATGCTTAGTTTTCGGGAAAGAAAGTCCACGACTTCCCGATGCAGTCATAAAGATTACTTTAGCTGTATTTTTGTATTCCTGTATTTTTTCTTTCTCATCTTCCGAGATATTCGCGTGAATTTCCAGATAATCGGTGAAAGGCTCAAAAATTTCGCGACTATCTTTAATTTTTTCAATTAATTCGGCTAATCTTTGCTTGTTTTGAATATATACTATAATTTGTTCCACACCGGGGATGGCTAATCGGTGGTTGATATCCTCAATTATTTCAGACTGTACCCGCTTTACTAAATTAGTATTCTGTTTTAAAGGCGCATTTTCACTGTATTTAACAGTTTCGACAAATACCTTATAAGTTATCTCTAAACTGCGCGCCGGGTAGGAATTCGCATTAATCACCTTTGCAGCTAGATTGTTAAATTTAAAAGGAATAACTTGTAAAGGTTGAATTTCTTCCGAATCTTTCGCTAACTTTTTAAAATAGATTTTGTCCGGTTCCGGTGACGTGTTATCAAGGTGTTGTTTAATGACATCAGTGTCAACTATCGAAGCATCTGCGACAATAATTTTAGTATTAAAGCCATGTTCCCGCTTGTGTAACTCATGTTTTTTGACAATCTTGGCAATTCCGGCTAAAAACTCAACGCCACCATCATCTCCCGTAATTTCATCTATCATAATGAAAATATGTTTGATGCGACTGGATATTTCTTGCATCTTAGCGGGAATGACCCGTTTGTCCCGTTTATTGTAAGTATCTTGAAATATTTTTTCTAAATGCTCTAGGGTATTTTGTCGGTTTTCTTTCATCTTCACCGATTGAATAGAAACGGTAGCTACGATATTACTAGATACCCGCTCATTTATCAGCGCGTATATACCTTCGCAAATGCTCTTGAGCACTCCATTTCCTTTGGAATTAACGGGTTTAATTACTGTTTCTCCCTTTTTTTCAAGTTCTGATTGATGATATTCCGTCCTCTTAATTTCTGAATCATCCTTGAGGAAGCGAACAGTTTTTTTTGTCAAATCTTCGCGATATTTATTCGATGCGTACTTGACGGTACAGTGTCCTGAATTGCTTTTGATGATATCGGCGTTAGTGTTGATACAAAATAATCGATCGTCGCACAGCAAACGAGTATTTTCATCTTTGAATTTTTCGCTAATATCCAAGTTTACTTGCTTGCGGGGACTGACGTATAGGAATAAGAAACCGTCGTCGATATGGCTTTTGAGGAATTTGGCGATCGCAGTTGTTTTCCCAATTCCCGGATTCCCCGTCAAAAAGATATAAGTTTCATCAGATTGAAGCGCTTTCACAATCAATTCAGCGTGAGCATTTCGCAGGTCTAATCCGCGAGAAATTTGCAAGTCATCTGCCAGTTTATCTGATATAATATCTATGGAATTAACAAAATCGTCTATCCGTTCTGTATGAGGTACAGGTTCAGTGACATTTTTTCCAATTCCCAACAAAGAATCAACAAACTTTCGGCCGTCTTTGAAACTGCGAGCCGCGTTGAGTTGAATAACCTTTAAAACTTCGGTGCGAGCATCGCTAATCTCTTTACCTTTCGCTTCATTCTGGTAAATTTGGGAACAAGTTGCTAATAAGTTAATTTTGTCCTGGCGTAGGGAAATAGCGCTAATATTGCGATCGCCATAACCAACCACATTAAACAAAACCTCAGCATCACTTGAAATTATACCAGTTTGTTGTAGAAATCCATAGAAACTGTGAGCGTAGCTACCAGCCTGAATCAGCTTAGCGCTTTCCTTATCCTTATACTTAAAAGCTGTAAAAAAGCGTTTTAAATCCTCCGAGAAATCCACACCTAAAGTGCTGGTATCCATCCGCAGATTAGAAAACACGCTTTTCGATCGCAAATAGCTAATTTCCCTCATCAAATATTTTCGTATCACCTCTATTTCATTGATATCCTCCGGTTTTGGAGCTAGCGTCGGAGAAAACACAGACAAATCAACGCAGAGAATTCTAAAATCATTTCCATACTGTAACAGCATCAGCGTATCAGCCTGCAAAAACTCACCCTTTTTCGAGTAGCAGCGGATGTACGAGTTAATCTCATCATCTGATAAACTAAGTTTGGCAGTTTTTAACTGAGACAATAACTCTTTAAACGCTTCTTTATCACCCTTGTTATAGGTTCTGATACTGTTAGCATCACTAAAACTGCACTGACAATACACTATTTTCAACCGCTGCAAATTCCAGCCAGTAGATTTCACGTACTCCCGGAAAAAATTCAACCCACCCAAAAAGCCTTTTTGGACAAAGAACAAACTCCATTTTTCAACGATTTCAGCATCTAAACTAGCCAGGAGATTCGCTTCTCTAACGATTTCCGCCGTCATCTTCGGCAATTTGAGCCTCTGCAAATCCAGACGGTAGGCATCACCAAAATTGTGACTTAAATTTTCCCCCTGAATATATGCGAGAATCCCGATATTGAAGCCTACCTCAAACAGCCGCCCAAAATCTTCACTTATCATAATTGTGTACTTCCCTTAGTGACATTTAATACTTCTCTTACCTTATTCAAAAAAGCCAGGGAGTTAAACTCAGCATTCCCGCGCGGATGACTAAACACAGATACAGCACCAACGGATTCATCGCCGATAATCTGCTCGTAGGGGTCAAGTTTAAAACTCAGATCTTTTTTGCGAGCTTCATAGCGATAAAAGTGAAAAATTGTTAAATAATGTAGCAAAGTATCTTTAATTGCACCGTCGTAAATTAACCCTTGGTGAAGGTCTTGATCGTCCAGAATACCGTCGTATATATGCAACAAAGTAGAGTAGGAAATCACACCGTTATAAAAGTTTTTTTCCTCCTTTACCTTAAGCCCGTTAAACAAGTTAAAAAACATCACAGCTTGTTGACTGGTATCTGCAAACAAGCTCGAAAGCTCCATAGCATCCTGAATGTAAAAAGGTTTTCCCTTATCACCTAGGAAACTGCGGACATAGTATTTATCAAAAAACATCGGATAAATTTTGATATCTCGTCGCTCTCCTTTCAAAGTTCGGAGCAATTTTTTTGACATAAAAGACAATTCCTCGTCTTCCTCAGTCTTTGTAATATGCAGCGTACTCATGTAAGGTGCTTGCGAAATATATGCGAAATTCCGATATCCTTGCTGATAAAGCTGACTCATTGCATCTTCAAGGATTAACGGCTCAGTATAAAGGCGGCTGACACTGTAATTTTCGGAAAAAGTTTTCAGCACTTTGACTTCAATTGCATCATCTTCGAGGCGATTAATCCCGATAGCTTCTCCGATTAAACTAGCTGTTCTTTGGAAGCGGTTTTTATTACTTTTTTTAGCATCACTGTCGCGACTGGAAACAACAATGATTGCTAAATTATCCAACTCTGGAGATAACTTCACATTGTTAAATTTAAACCTTTTCGGTAGAATTGAATACATTGAACTCAAACCGTTATGAACTTTGTAACTATTGGGATATTCTCTAATACGAAATCCCTGAGAAGTTGAGCGTTGTTTTTCACTCAAAATGTGACATAATGTTTTGGAAACGTTAGCCATAAATTTTTCAGAGACCGAAGGGTGTTTTTCGTCACCTTCATGGAGCCTCACCATCGGAATAAATAAGTTTTTTGCAGTATTTTCGAGTAAAACTCTCAGGCAGATATAAGACAGCAGCAACATGGTAAATTTATACACAAAAGCCGCTGCAGGTAGTAAACCTTTATCACCGCTGTCTAGTCGTTTGTCGTCATAAGGAAACAACACTAATTTTGTTGTTAAAAAATGCTGGTTGTATATTTTTCTAGAACGATCGGCTTTAGGTGCTGAAAGCATTGGCAAAATATCGACACCTTTGATATTGTATTCCATGCTGAAATTTTGGCGTTCATCAGTAGGAAAATAGCGGACATCTTCGATAGTAATATTTATCGGTAGCTGACAGATGGCTGTTTCATCAACACTAGGCTGTTCGACGACAATATAATGTAGTGTCTGCTTGTAATTTCGATCCAGAACTTCATTAAAAAATTTATCATTATTCAAAATATTTTCAATGTCTTCTAACAGACCTATTTTGAGGTTTACGTGTCGCGTTTCTGTACGGGTTGGCAAAATTGTTTGGCGTTCGAGAAAGCCTTTCAGCATTCTTTTAAGATGGTTAATTTTATGTTTAACATTAACCTCCTTAAAGCGTGTAACAAAATTTCGGAAAAGTCTTTTTTTGATTTCCTCATTATCACGATTTAATACATCTTTCATGAGTTGCTCAAAAGCCGGAATAGGATTAAATTCAAGTTCCAATTCTGGGTTGTAATTTTGCGATCCTGGAGTGTGGGGAGATGCAAACACACAGTGATACAAAAATGCTATTTTTAACACTTTGCGGACGAAGGTTTCGGTATTAGCATCTTCGGTAAGTTCTGCTTTGTGTTCTTCACTATCGGGATTTAGCAGATTCAAATGATATTCAAATACGTCCTTTCCACCGCGCGCTTGAACTGGGTTGTCCAATTTTAGTTTGAGACCAAAGATAAATTTACGTTCGTTCCGATGATTGTCCGTGCTTTCTCCCAAGTAACCTTCTACAAGAGGAATAATTGGCAGCGCATCTAAAAATTCCGAGCGCGCAAAAATTTCTCTGTAATTAACTCTAACACCAGCATAATTTGCAGCATACTCGCCATCGGCTTTACTGCTGTCGTTGATGTAATCTTCTATCAATCTGAGACGACGAATCAAATCTTTTAAATAGATGATTCCTACAGTATCTGTGCTGCTAGCAGTGATGTGTTCCAGCAGATACTCCAAATAAGTAATCTTGGCTTCTTTGTTAATTTTTCCTAGGGTTTCTTTGTCTACCAGTCGGATCAATTTATGAAAATCCGAGTATTCATTATTAACCATCTCATCAAGACGATGGTTAAGTTCTTGCTTATCGTCGCTATTCTCGGCATTTTCCCTAATATAGTTTTCTAAACCCTCCTTTAGCTGTTGTTGAAAAATATCCGTATTTCGTACAGCAATAGTCAATTTATGCAGTTTTAAAGTCCCAGGACTTGCAGATATCTGGCGTTCCAAAGTTAGCTTTTCTTTTTCTAACGAAGTGTGGCGAGTACCAAAATCGTATTTGAGACCTAACTTTTTGCCGTCTCCCTGAAAAGAGGATGAATCTAAAGGACTGATTAAGCTAGCGACAAACTTTTCAATTGAAGTATTGTGTGGGAGCAATTTAGATGCTAAGTGCTGCCGCAAACACTCTTTAATCTGCCTGACTCGATCGCCAAAAAGCTCCTCAACTTCTGGCGGGAAATTGACAGTGGCAGCATCTGCTTGACGTTCAAAGGAACCCAAGGGTGTCCGCACTTGCATTTTTGCAACATCAGCAGCAATGGCATCAATATCGACGATCAGACGGCGGCGGTCATCTGATATATTAAACGGATTGTTTCCCTGCAAAACTTCTAAAATCTTTGCCAGCAAATCGCCATAGTCAACTGGAACTAAATCGCTGTCATCCAATCTTAAGATGTTCACCCTGTTAACCCCTTCAAAAAGCTTGAATCCACTCTTTCACGTCGTACTCAGTCCAAACCCCATTTACCCAATAAGGATCGGCTTCCACCAATTGTCGCACCTGCGCCTCATCTTCAGCTTCGTAAATTGCAAAAACTTTTGTTAAATCTTTCGTTGGCCCGATCGTACTTAACACACCCGATTCCTTCTGCTTAGCCAATCCTGCTAAATGAGCGTCTCGAAAGGGAGTGCGTTTTTCGAGAACGTCTTCGCAGTAACTTCCCCACATCACATATTTGGTCACGGTTTTGAGCCTTGGATAAATTTGTTTAAAAATAATTGTACAATAAGAGTAGCAGGATTTGACGAGTTTTTTTAGGATAAAATTGATTAACCGCAGAGGGCGCAGAGGTCGCTGAGGAAGAGAGGGAAGAAGAGAGAGGTTTGTTAGAAAGAAGGAGGTTACTATGACTTTATTAGATATTCGGCTGCTGACAGTTGAAGAATATGACCGGATGACGGAAATTGGTATTTTTGACGAAGATGAACGGGTAGAATTACTAGCAGGACAGATAGTAAAGATGGCAGCAAAGGGAACTGCTCACGGTGCGGCGATTGCGCGCACGAAGATATTACTGGATAACCGTTTAGGAGAGCGGGTTTTGGTGCGGCTGCAAGACCCGGTTCGGATGAATAATTACTCGCAACCTGAACCGGATATTTCTGTAGTTATACCAGATCCACTTTACTATGAAGACCACCATCCAATTCCTTCAGAAATTTATCTGATTATTGAAGTTGCGGATACTACGCTGAGAACGGATTGCGGGATTAAAGCGAAAATTTATGCTGAGTCGGGAATTACTGATTATTGGGTTTTGGATGTGAATAATCGGCAACTCCACGTTTTTCAAGAACCGAGTCAGGATGGTTATCAAAGTCGGGTGATTCTTGCGGATGGTGATAGTATTTCTCTTTTGCGGTTTCCTGATTGTTCTTTTTTTGTGCGGGAGATGTTGCGGCCCTTGGTGTCAATTTAAGGCTTTTTCCCTGAGTCCGGCAGGGGTTGAAACCCCCGCCTCAAAGCTGAAGTCCTCTCAAGAGGACTGAAGAGTTCATTAGTTAGCAATTATGCACTTTAGAGGGTTTTATTGCAAAAATTTGAGATTCTTCGCTTTGCTCAAAATGGCAAATTTACCTTGTAATCCGTAAGTCTTGTTAGTCCTCTTTAGAGGACTTTAGCTTTTAGCCAGGGAATTCATTCCCTGGCGGCCTCCATTGGTGAGTGACGGCCTATTTTAGCTTCTCAAACTAACGCCGAATTTCTCAACTAAAACATCGCGAACTTTTTGTTGTGCCGGTTCGACATCGGTTTCGCTCAAAGTTCGATCGCCCGCGCGGTAAACTAACCGAAAAGCCAAACTCCGCTGTCCCGCCGGCACGTTGTCGCCCCGATATTCGTCAAACAGTTCCACCGAATCCAGCAAACTACCCGCCGCCTTTTTCATCGCACTCTGCATCTCAACAACGGGAACTTCAACCGGTGCGAAAAATGCAATGTCTCTGTCAGAAGCGGGGAAACTCGAATAACCCGCGAATTTGCGAGTTAAGTTGTTCGATCGCCCTAACTCACCCAACAGCACGGCTAAATCTAATTGAAACACGTAAACCTGCTCAGGCAAATCCTTTTCTTGCTGCAATTGCGGGTGCAACTGTCCAAAAACTCCTAAATGTTTCCCGTTTAACGATAACGCAGCGGTGCGGCCCGGATGCAAGCGTGTATTCGAGGAATCGCTTTGATATTCCACCGACAAACCCAACTCCTGAAACGCGCTTTCCAAAACCCCCTTGGCCTCAAACCAAGTCAAAGGTCGATCGCGCCCTCCCTGCTGCCATTTCCACACAGTCGGATCGCCGCCAATAATCCCCGCAACTGCATCGGCTTCCTTCATGGCATCCCCATCTTTCCAGAAAATGCGGCCGACTTCAAAACCGTTTAGCGCCCCATTTCCCTGTTCCAAATTGTACTGGAAAGCATCAATCAAACCCGACAGCATTTCTGTCCGCAAAGCCGAATACTCCACAAACAGCGGATTCGCCAGCACAACCTGATTGTCTCCCTCAGTTTTCACCAAAGAATAGTGCATCAACTCCGTCAACCCGGCCGCCCGAAAAGCCGATCGCACATTCCGAATTGCTGCGTATTCCGGCGACAGATAACCAGGTTCCGTTTTGCTGGGCAAAGTATCGCAGAAATTGTCATAACCGTGGAGTCTGGCAACTTCTTCAATTAAATCGATTTCCCTTTCTAAATCGCGGTAGCGGTAAGGAGGAACTGTTATCGCAAACACCCGTTCTTTTTCCGTTGAAACAACTTCGCATCCCAAAGCTGTGAGAATATTTTTTACCTCTTCCGGTTCCAGATATTTAGAACCGCCCGTTTCTCCTCTTTTCAACTGCCCTAAAACCAGATTTACTCGGTCGAGACGCAATTCGAGCGATCGCGAAAAACTCAAATCCTCGCCCGAACGCGACGTTTTCTGCACCGTCGCAGTGCCTCCAGCCAACTCCAAAATTAGAGCTACAGCGCGGTTGCAAGCCGTCGTCAAAGCCGCCTGATTCACCCCCCGCTCGTAGCGGATCGATGCCTCGCTCCGCAGGCCTTGAGCGCGCGCAGAACGGCGAATCGTTGCCTGGTCAAAAATCGCTGCTTCCAAAACTAAATTTTGCGTTCCTTCGTGAACTTCCGTATCTTCGCCGCCCATTACTCCAGCTAAGGCAACAGGTTTGTCGCTAGCAGTAATTAACAGATTTTGTGCTTGCAAATTGCGGTTTTGTCCGTCCAAGGTTTTGAAGGATTCCCCTGATGAAGCAAAGCGGACGCCGATGTTGATATCTTGAGTACCAGTGAAAGATTGTAGGCGATCGCGATCGAAAGCGTGCAGTGGCTGACCCCATTCCAATAAAATGTAATTAGTCACGTCAACCACATTATTGATCGGTCGCACTCCCGCCGCCTGCAACCGCTGCTGCAACCAAGCTGGAGAAGCAGCAATTTTCACACCTTCAATTGCCGTGCCGATGTAAATCGGGCATCCTTGCGGTTCCGATATTTCTACTGCCAAACCAGGACTTTCTTTGCCCTCAATCGCAACACCATTCGCTGCGGGAATTCTCAAACTCGCCCCAGTCAGCGCCGCCACTTCCCGCGCTACACCCACCATGCTCAAAGCGTCAGCCCGGTTGGCAGTTGCTGTTAAGTCTAAAATCACGTCATCTAAACCCAAAAGCGGGCGAATATCGCTGCCCAATTCGGGATTTTCTAAATCGAAAATGTGAATCCCGGCTGACTCTTTAGATAGTCCCAATTCCGCCAGAGAGCAAATCATTCCTTCGGAAGGAACTCCCCGCAATTTAGCAGGTTTAATCTTTAAATCAATAGTCGATAAATAAGTGCCAACAACAGCGACAGGCACGTAAATATCTGCCCTAGCGTTGGGTGCGCCGCAAACAATATTCAAAGCTTCTGAAGAGCCGACATCCACTTGACAAACTCTCAATTTGTCTGCATTCGGATGCTGTCCGCAGGCGATGATTTTGCCCAAAACTACACCGCTTGCCCACGGGCGGCGGTCTTCAATTTCTTCAACTTCAAAGCCTGCCATTGTCAGGGTTTCGGCTAATTCTTCCGGCGACATCGCCACATCCACCAATTCCTGCAGCCACTTTAGAGAAATACGCATAATTTAGTCAGTAGTTAGTTGTCAGTGCTCTGTAGTTATTAGTCATTAGTCGGCGCCGACGGGCTACGACTTTTGAGTCCCAGAATTTATTCGGGAAAGCTTTTCATAGCATACTAATTTAAATTTGTCAAGACTTTTATGGTACACATCAGCAAAAACGAGGGATCTGCCCAGAGGTCGATGGCTACTGGCGGATGAGTAGCATTCTCATTCAGAGAATGAGCTATGCTAGATACATCTAACAACGCAAAAAGCATCTAAGTTTAGAAAGACTTTACACAAAAAAGCACAACTTTAGCAAGTCTTTAAACTATCTTCAAGGATAATCAACCGAAAAAACTCACACCAGCGAGATAATCAAAATAGGGAAAAGATATCGGCCTAAAAGACTTAGGTGCAATTCCAATTCGCGATCGAACGCACGGCCTGCCGAAAACTGATAGATTAGTATGTCTACCAGAAGCAGGAACAGGCTATTTGTGCAGTCGAGCGACGCTGACAAGATCAGAACAACATAGGCAAACTCAATCAATATGAGCTACTGCGTAAATCCGGGCTGTCCCCATCCTCAAAACCCTGCTGACTCTATTCTTCAGTGTCAGACTTGCGGTGCGCGGTTATTGCTGCGCGCTCGCTACCGAGTCATTGAACCGTTAGGACAAGGAGGTTTTGGAGCTACATTTCTGGCAAAAGACATCTCATTGCCCGGTCAACCGAGTTGTGTGGTCAAGCAACTGCGACCCAGTAGTTCGTCGCCGCGAGTTTTAGAGATGGCGCGGGAATTATTCAAGCGAGAGGCGAAAACCCTCGGCCAACTGGGCGACCACCCGCAAGTACCGAGGCTACTAGACTATTTTGAAACAGAACAGCAATTTTACTTAGTTCAAGAGTATGTTAAAGGCTCGACTTTGAAACAAGAAGTCAAGCACTCAGGCCGTTTCAACGAATCGGATGTTAAAAATTTTCTATTAGAAATTCTGCCAGTAGTGCAATATATCCACAGCCAAGGAGTAATTCACCGAGACATCAAACCCGCAAATATTATTCGCCGAGTTCAAGACGGCCACTTAGTTCTGATTGACTTCGGAGCGGTAAAAGACCAAGTTAGTCAAACAATATTATTAGACCCCGCCGACCAAAGCGCCAACACGAAATTTTCAGTCGGCACATTTAGTTTTGCCCCCCCGGAACAAATGGCGCTGCGGCCGATATTTGCCAGCGACATCTACGCGGTGGGCATGACTTGCTTGTACTTGCTGACAGGAAAATCGCCCAAGGATTTAGATTTTGATGGAGTAACCGGCGAAATTGTTTGGCAGCCCCACGTTCAGGTAAGCCCAAATTTTGCGCGGATTCTCGAAAAAATGCTCAAGCCGATGGTTGGGCACCGCTTCCAATCGGCAGCAGATGTCCTCAGAGCTCTCTCTGGCCAATTTGAAGACCCAAGTCTTGTGGATGGCTTGGCAACTCAATTCAACGGCTCTTCTCGTACAGTTGAAGAACCGACAATATTTAATGACGAGGGTTCTTCGTGGTCACCGCCGAGGAGCAAAATCAATGAAGATTTGCGATCGAACCACACCCGCGCTGGTAGAACTTCCTTCAGCCAATCTGGGAACACGGGGATGCAGCCCAGAGTTTCCCGTACTCTGGCTGAGTCCGGCAGAACTTTCGGAACGGTTGGACATTCTAGCGACAATTTAGCAGTGTCAAAGCTATCGAAAGTTGCTCCTAAGTGGGACACCAACAGCTTGCGAGCGGCATATTTTAAAGGCAAGCGCGATTTTGCTGACTGCGAACTGTCTGGCCTGCAACTGCAAAAATTGCAGTTAGCGGGGGGGAATTTTTATCAGGCTAGGTTGGTGAAGGCCAATTTGCAAGCAGCGGATTTGTCGGGCGCGAATTTGGGTCACGCGAGGTTAATTCAGGCAAATTTGCGAGATGCTAATTTGACTGAGGCTTATTGCAGCACTGCCAATTTTGAAGGCGCGGATTTCCGAGGTGCTGACTTGACGGGGGCTTATTTGACTAAGGCGAATTTGCGGGGAGCCAATTTGTGCGGGGCGAATCTTACCAACGCTACAGTTTCTGATGAACAACTGGCAATGGCAAAGACCAATTGGCTTACTATTAAGCCGGATGGTAAGCGGAGTTTTGGATTTTAAGAAGTCATTAGTCATTGGTCATTAGTCATTGGTCATTAGTCATTAGTCAGTAGTCATTAGTTAGTGGGTAGCTGCTACGAATAACAACAGTCAACAGTCAACAGTCAACAGTCAACAGTCAACAGTCAACAGTCAACTCCCCCTCCCCCAGTCAGGTGAGTCGTCAGGAGGAAGCTCGATCGCCCCAAAGCCGCCTAAATTAAAAACTAGGAATGGAGGATTCGATCGCACTAAACATGAAACTGCTCAACCCCCGCACTCGAACGCTTCTGTACACCGGCATCCTGGCGCTGGCCTACTTTGTTACCGGAAAACTCGCAGCGTCGATGCTGGGACTGGTGAAAGCCGAACCCTCCCCCGTGTGGCCGCCCGCCGGTATTGCTCTAGCGGCACTGCTACTGCAAGGGCGACGGATGTGGCCGGGAATTGTCCTCGGTTCAGTGCTGTTAAACTCTACCGGCGGTGTACCGTCGGCTGTCATTGCCACATCGGCCTTTAGCGTCACCCTGCAAGCGCTGGCTGGAGAGGCTTTGCTGACTTGGAGCGGATTTTCTACCAAACTCGATCGATTGCGAGATGTTCTGGCTTTAGTGGCGGGCGCTGTCATCGGGTCTACTTTGGTCGGTTCTATCCTCGGCAACTTGGGTACGTGCATTTTTGGTTGGGCTCAGTGGAGCAATTTCTCTCGGAACTGGTGGACTACGTGGCTCGGAGACGGCATGGGAATTTTGATTGTGACGCCTGTGCTGCTGACTTTGAACCACGCCGTTAACAGTTTTAAATTTCCACTAAAACTTAGATGTTTCACTATTCTCAATTACTTGTTTAGGAACAGGCATATTGCCTGTTCCACAAGAGATGAATTTGATTGTGTAACAGGCATATTGCCTGTTATTGAAAAGGGTGTAACAGGTGAGGAAAAATCTCGAATTATTTCAAGTTTAAAAGCATTTTTTAACTGGAACAATAACCAATCACAAGTTACAAATTATTCAAGCAAATGGTCTGCAAGTGAAAACAGATATAATCTTCTATTTTTAATTATTAATTATTCAGAAATAGCGCTCTGGCTGACTCTCTTGCTGAGTGTGAGCTGGCTGTTTTTTTGCTCAAAAACACAAGCGGCGATCGCTCTGTATCCGCTGGAGTATCTGCCTTTTCCTCTGATAGTTTGGGCTGCCCTGCGGTTTCAACCGGCGGGAGCGATTTTTGCTTATTCGATCGTCTCTTACATCGCGATTTGGGGAGCCGTGCAGGGAGGCGGCCCGTTTTTGGCCAAAAGCGATAATCTCAAACAGGCGGTTTTATTTTTACAAGCTTTTACCGGTACGATCGCCCTTGTGGCTCTGATGTTGGCTGCCGCCGTAGCAGAACGCCAGCAAGCGCTGGTGGAGGTGCGCCGCACGGCGGCCATGCTGCGCGATCGCGAAGCTAGTTTAGCCAACGCTCAGCGCATCGCTCAGTTGGGAAATTGGGATTTAAATTGCGCCACCCTCACAGCAACTGACAACTCCGAAGAATCCGCAGAACATCATATATCCAATATCGAATTGCGGTGGTCAAACGAACTTTACCGCCTCTTGGGTTTTGCTCCGGGAACTGTCAAACCGACACCAGAAGTTTTTTTGCAGGCTGTACATCCAGAAGACCGAGAATTGGTGGCGCGATCGCAGCGCCAAGCTATGTTTGAGCGCACACCCTATTGCATTAACTACCGAATTGTGCTATCAGATGGCTCCGAACGCACTGTCTGCGAACAGTCGGCCATTCAGTCAGGGGCGATCGCCGCCACAGTTCAAGACGTTACCGAACGCCACCGCGCGGAAACCGCTTTGCGGGCGTCCTCCGATCGCGATCGCTTGCTCTCAGAAATCGCCCTGCGAATTCGCAACTCCCTCGACCTCGAAGAAATTCTCAACACTACTGTTGCCGAAGTCCGGCAATTTTTCAAGGCAGACCGCGCTTTCATCGGTATTGTGGACGCGGAGGGGGTAAATCTTCCTAACCCGGTATACGGTAAGGTTGTGGCCGAGTCTGTGGATGCCCAATGCCGTTCTCTTTTGGGATGGGTACTCGCTGACGAGAATCACCTCGAAAGCCAGAAAACTTTTTATGCTAACAACCGTGTCCGAACTATCTCCGATACTGCTAGCGTTCAACTCAACGTTCCTATTGCCCAATTGTACAGCGACTATCAAATTAGAGCGACGTTAAATGTGCCGATCGTCCTGGGCGATGAATTGTTCGGGATCTTGGCCGTCAACCAGTGCTCGGGGCCGCGCCAGTGGCAGGAATTTGAAATTGATTTGTTGGAAAAACTCGCTACCCAAGTGGCGATCGCTCTCCAGCAAGCCCAACTTTTACAGCAGGTAAAAGCTCTCAATGCCAACTTGGAATCTCAAGTCGAAGAACGCACCCGCCAACTACAGCAAAAAATGCACGAGTTGCAAGAAAGCAATCGGCTGAAAGACCTATTTTTGCACGCAGTTTCTCACAATCTCCGCACTCCTGTTATGGGAATGTTAATACTGTTGAAAAATTTGCTCAACAAATCGGCATCTGATTCTCTACAAGATGTTCCGGTTTCTCGATCGATTTTGCAGCGCATCGTTCAAGCCAGCGAACACCAGTTGACTATGGTTAATTCCCTGCTCGACGCTCACGCTAGCGAGGTGAAAGGTATTGTTCTCAATACTGTACCGCTAGATTTGCCGTCTTTAGCTTCAGCCATTGTTGCCGATTTAGAACCGATGCTGGCCAAAAATCAAGCAACTTTGACTCAGGAAATCCCGGCGGATTTGCCACAAGTCAAGGCCGACAGCAAACACTTGCAGCGGGTGCTAGAAAATCTGTTGACTAATGCTATTAAACACAATCCTCCGGGAGTTAATATAACTTTTAAAGCCGAGGTAATTGCAGTTGAAAAAGCGCTAAGTTATGAAGAAAATTCCCAGGCTTTAACATCTCAAACTACTCAGATCGCCCGCTGTATCGCTAACGGGATATCTGCTGCGGGCGATCGTCCTAGGATCGGCGAGACCACCCAGAAAAATCAGGAAACCGTGGCCAAATTCAACCTCGACGGCAGTTGCAAAATGCCCCGCTATCAGGGTCAAATTGGCAATAGCGGCAGCAAATTGCCCGGAGTCACCGTAAAAATGGTTCGCTGTACTGTAACAGATAATGGAGTGGGAATCAGCGCCAAACAGCGGGAATCTCTATTTGAACTTTACGTTCACGACCCTAATAGCCGACAATTAACAGGGCTGGGTTTGGGCTTGTACCTCTCCAAGCAAATTATCAAAGCTCACGGCGGCGAAATCGGCGTCGAAAGCACTCCCGGCGGTGGCTCGACTTTCTGGTTTTCGCTACCTGCTGTCAATTCGGACGATCGATCTTTCTCAATCTAAAATCTAAAATCTAAAATCTAAAATGGTATGAACTCTTTGGGCAAGGCAAAATCTGTTCAGGCGTTAACGGTTTACGAGGTGTGGCGCGATCGCTTCCTCCGAGATCGGCTGCGCCCTGCTGTCGGAATTGCCATCTTTTTTGCCTTCACAATAACGATCTATTTTCTGGGCGAAAGATTCTTCGCTCGCCAGGAGTTTAAAAGTGTTTATTTGTACACGAGCGCTGCTGTAGAATTGGGTTTGTTGACCTGTTTTGTGTTGCAGAAAACATCCTTCGGACAGCGCTATCCCGGTTTGCTCTTTTTGGGTTTTTCGTGGTCGCTGACGGTAGTTGTACAGGTTGGGCTAGCTGTCGCACAAGCCGGGGAATTACCAATTTTTACCTGGATTTTAGCGTTTCTGATCCAAGCTACGCTGATGCCCGTCCGCTGGCGCCTCCACCTGATCTCTCAACTCGGCGTTTTGTGTTGCCACGTCGGGATAAATTTGGTTTTAAATCTAAGTTTGGCTAAGTATACTCCTTTTAAGTTGACCGGGTTGTACTTATATTTGTTTTGGATTTGTTTGATTTGCGATTTGTCGGTTTATTGGTACGAATGTCTGCAACGGAAAGAGTTTAGTACCAGGCGTGAGTTGGAATCTGCTTACCAGCAGTTGGAGGTGGCGGAGGCGAAGTACCGCAGCATTTTTGAGAATGCCGGCGAGGGAATTTTTCAAAGCACTCCCGATGGTCGTTATATTACTGCAAATCCAGCTTTGGCGAGGATTTACGGCTGCGATTCCCCGGAAGAAGTGACGGCCAAGTTTACTGATATTGAACGACAGTTGTACGTCGATCCGGCTCGCAGAAATGAGTTTTTGCGATCGATCGAGGAAAGCGGCACAGTATCGGATTTTGAATCTAAAATTTACCGCTCAGACGGCAGTATTGTCTGGATTTCCGAGAAGGCGCGGGCGGTACGGGACAGCAGCGGCGCCGTGCTTTATTATGAGGGTTTAATTGAGGATATCACGCAGCGCAAACAGGCACAAGAATCGCTGCGGCTGTTTATTCACGCTCTTTCTCACGACTTGCGAAACCCGGTAGCGGGAATGTTAATGGTGCTGAAAAATTGGCAGACGAAACCTGGGGATTCGATCGCAATTCCCCGTTCTATTTTGGAGCGGATGATTCAAGGTAGCGAGCAGCAATTGCGCTTGATAAATTCGCTGTTGGAAGTTCACGCCGGGGAATTGCGTGGTTTGGTTTTGCACTGCGAATCGGTTAATTTGAGGGCGATAGTTGAAGCTGCTGCGACAGATTTGGAGCCTTTGATGAAGGAGGGTAAAGCTACTTTTAAAAATTTGGTGCCGGATGATTTGCCAGCCGTGAATGCGGACAAAACTCAGTTGTGGCGCGTCTTCTCTAATTTAATAGCTAATGCTTTGAAACACAATTTTCCGGGATTGAATTTAACAGTTTCGGCTCAAGTAATTAATGCGGAAAAATTAACTATAAATCAAAGCACAGCAAAACAAAACATCGACAAATTACCGATTACCAATCCACAATCCCCCATTACCAATTCCCAATCCCCAATCCCCAATCCCGGAAGTAGGATGATTTACTGTACCGTGGAAGATGACGGGGCGGGAATCTTGCCGGAACAGTGCGAACATCTTTTTGACCTTTACGTTAGGGGCGATCGATCCCGACACTCGGTTGGTTTGGGTTTGGGTCTCTATCTTTGTCGGCAAATTATTGGTGCTCACGGCGGCCAAATTGGGGTAATTAGCACTCCCGGTGCTGGGGCAAGTTTTTGGTTTACTTTGCCGCTGGCTGAGAATTTCCGGTGATTTTTTTGTATTTTTAATTACATTTAATCTAGCAATCTTGCCAGATCTTTAGAACGTTATTAATTGCTGAAACCCTTGCGGAATATGCTCTTCCTTCTGCCTGCGGCTATACTTTTGTTGTGCCGTCGCAGGTGCTTTTTGAGTAGTTCAAGCCAAATCAGTCGATCGGAGTATTTCGATCGGACTATTGATATTAATTTAAAAGCGTGGTATACTTCCAAAAGTTTTTAAAGGAAAAATAAATTTTCGATCTTCACATTTTCTTTAGAAACATCATTTAATCTAGAAAATCTCTAAAACTAGATAAAAAATATGCAATTTATGTTTATCGAGCAAAGCTCAGGAAATACAGCTAAAGACAATGCAGCTAACTACGACTCAGCTAAATATAACGAGCGGTCGTTCTCAACTTTAATGCGGGCGCTCCGTCTTTCCCAAGGTTACTTTTCTTTCGTTTTAGTCCACTGCAACTCGCTAACTTTGCGGCAGCAAATAGTTGATCGGCTGCAAGTAAATTGTCCCGTTAAACCCCGACAACTGTTTTTGCCCAAATCCGCGACAACTCTCTACACGACAATTGCAGCAGAAATAGACGGCGAAAAGCCTCCTGCTTTAATGCTCCTCGGTTTGGAATCAGTGGAGCCGATCGATCGATTGCTCGTTTCTACCAACCTATTATGCAGCGAATTCAGCAAAAAATTTTCCTTTCCCCTCGTCTTTTGGGTGACGGATGAGCTTCTGAGAAAAATCATTCGCACCGCCCCAGATTTATACAATCGGATGACGACAATTAGATTCATCAGTAATTAGTAATCAGTCGATCGATTTTAGATTTTAGAGTTTAGATTTTTAACTCTCAACAGTCAACAGTCAACAGCCCACAGTCAACAGTCAACAGTTAAATTCCGCTTCCCAAATCAAGACTAATTCTCGCGCCGCCGCAGTTCCCTCAGCAGGAAAACCTGCCAAAAAGTCTTTATCAGCCCCCACGTCGTAAGGCCCTTCCTTAAACTCTAAAATCACAGTATCCTGTGTCAAAGCTACTAACGTGTGAATAGTGCCCTCTGGCAGTTCGACAGCGCGAGTCGGACCGGCCGCGCTGACTCGCAAGGATTGCAGGATTTGACCGTTTTCGTTCAAAATAAGAATACCGACTTCTCCTTGAATCACCACAAAAAACTCAAAACCGCTAACAGCAGGCGGGCGCAGGTGTTGGTGAGGGCGGACGTAAGTGCCTGGTTGCAGCACGTTGACAAACCGCTGCACCTTTTCAGATAAATCATGGAAATTGTAGTTTTGTCGCTGGCGGGGACTGCGGCGGGAGGAAGCGGCAACTTCGTCTAGCAATT
The DNA here is from genome assembly GCF_036700465.1 of Microcoleus sp. T3_A4. Taxonomy (NCBI): domain Bacteria; kingdom Bacillati; phylum Cyanobacteriota; class Cyanophyceae; order Oscillatoriales; family Microcoleaceae; genus Microcoleus; species Microcoleus sp. T3_A4. The sequence goes on from NZ_JAUBOY010000023.1 coordinate 25,853, forward strand.
CTTGCGTCAGCAATTTGATCGGAGGGGACTGCACAACAGATATCCTGTATTTAAGAGTTTGTGAACAAATGGGCTAGTCTGGGATCATCGTTATCAGCATCTCTTGACACATGGAAATCGCAACTCAGGTGCGTATCACTAAGGCAATGCGTTTGTCAAGTATCTTTAGAAAAAGTATTAGCCCGATCGCCCTTTTGACTATTCTAGTCTGCGCCAGTAGCGTTTTTGCATCTGAACCGACGGCGGCAATGTTACTTCAGCAGGAATTCCCACAGCAGCAACTTAAAGAAGAAATTCGCGATCGAGTTCAAGAAGAAGTTGACATTGCTTTCGGGCGCACGGCGGTACTGCTTAACGGACTGGTAATTGCCCTAACTTTGTTTCCGACAGCAGCCGGAGTCGGGGTTTGGTTTCTATTGAGAAAATTGTCCAAGCAGACAACAATTGCTCGCCAAGAAATTGAAAGTCTCCATTACGATACAATCTCTCAATTAAAACTATTAATTTCCGATGCTGAAACTATCTTAGGCGAAATTCAACACCAAAATCACTCGGCAGAGGCAGAAACAGACCTTTTATTCCCCGATGCCCAAATTCAAGAATTTGCTCCGGTTAACTATGGCAATTACCAACAGTTATTGACCGCCGGCGACTATGCTAAACAGGGAGATGCTTGTTTCTTTGAAAACCGTTATCAAGATGCGATCGCAGCTTACGATCAGGCCCTGCAAATTCAGCCGGATTTAGCCGATACTTGGAATAACCGAGGAGTAGTGCTCACGAGAATGCAGCGATATCCAGAGGCGATCGCTTCTTACGAACAAGCTACTACAATTCGCCCCAATTATCCCGATGCTTGGAACAATCGAGGCGTGGTATTGTTGGAGTTGCAGAAGTACCAGGAGGCGATCGACTGTTACGAACAAGCAATTCAAGCCAAACCCGATTATGCCGATGCTTGGAACAACCGAGGCGTTGCTTTTTCCAAAATGCAGGAGTACGAACAAGCAGTAATTTCTTACAATCAAGCCCTACAAGTTAAAAATGATTATACTGACGCTTGGAACAATCGAGGCGTTGCACTCTCCAAATTGCAAAAATACGAAGCTGCGATCGCTTCCTACGACAATGCTGCTAAAATCCGACCTGACTTTTACAGAATTTGGTACAACAAAGCCCGATGTTATGCCCTACAAGGTAAAATTGAATTAGCAATTGAAAATTTAAAGCGCGCCCTCAATCTCAATCCGAATGTGTGTAAAGAGTTGGCAAAAAGTGAAGCTGATTTAGAAAAAATTCGCGAACACGATGCGTTCAAGCAGTTGATAAGTTAATCCTTCAAAAATAATCGTCAACTATAGGATAACGAATAGGTCGTAAGATTAAATGAACCGCGAAGACGCTAAGGAAGAGAAAGAATGGAGGCCGTTTTTCCTTTGCGCTTTTTGCGTCTTCGCGGTTCGTTTTACAAATATTTCTGCAACAACAAACCCATTTTCTCCTTAGTGGCGGCCGGCACTTGATCCAGCCGAGTCAGAATTGCATATTTCAAAGCTGAATGTGCATCAGATACTGGGGGATTTTCTGTTAGTCTACGGACTGTTTCTTGAATGACTTTTTGAGCATTCTCTGCATTGCGGTGCAAATTTGCTATTACCATTTCTACTGTTACGCTGTCGTGTTCGGTATGCCAGCAGTCGTAATCCGTGACTAAGGCTAAAGTTGCGTAGGCAATTTCTGCTTCTCTGGCTAATTTTGCTTCCGGCAAATTTGTCATCCCAATGACTGTGGCATCCCAACTGCGGTAAAGGTTTGATTCTGCTTTTGTGGAAAACGCGGGGCCTTCCATGCAGACGTAGGTGCCGCCCCGGTGGAGGTTAACGTCGGGGAGGTTCAAGGATTCGATCGCACTTGCTAACACTTTAGCCAATTCGCCGCAAACCGGATCGCCGAATGTGATGTGACCGACTATTCCTTCTCCAAAAAAGGTAGAAACTCGATTTTTTGTACGATCGATAAACTGATCGGGCACTACCATATCTAAAGGTTTCGCCTCTGTTTTCAGGGAACCAACCGCCGACGCTGAGATTAAATACTCAACTCCCAAACTCTTCATTGCATAAATATTTGCGCGATACGGCACTTCGGAGGGCAAAAAAGTGTGGTTGCGGCCGTGTCTAGCCAGAAATGCTACGGGCGTACCGTCCAATGTTCCCACAATTGCGGCATCCGATGGCGCTCCAAAAGGTGTATCAATTTTCACCTCTTCAATATCCTTGAGGGCCTCCATTTTATACAAACCGCTGCCGCCGATAATTCCGATTTTTGCTTGTGCCATTTTTACCCTCTGCTTGAGTTTTACCACCGTGATTCTATCGGGCCATCGTTAAGTTGGTGTAAAGATAATTAAAGATTTGGTGACAACAGTCACCCCACATACACTATTTTGTCACCAAAAATATGTGATCTTAATCACAAAGTAGCTTCACAAAATCTTTAAAAATAAAGGTACATAGTTCTGTTACTTATTTTTAGCGTGTTAAGACCATGACAGTCAGCTCTGCTAACCTCCCCAAAATCTCGATCGAGGCGATCGTCGAGCGCATCTTTGCTTTTCGCCAGATTACCCCCCTTGACAGACGGCTGCTGAAATCAGCAATGCTAGCCCAGAAAGGTCTGAACGAAAAAGACCAGTGTCACATCAACCGAGTTTGTCAGGGCATCCAAAACGGATTGATTTTAGTTGTAGAATAAATTTGCAGCACGATCTCTTGCGAGCTCAACAAGCTGTGTTAAAATTTGTGTCTGAGTTTGTATTTGCTAAAACTGCGTTCGGGCGCTGTTTTACTATTTTTCGCCGCGCGATTTATCAACATCACCAATAATATTATTTAAATCTTATCGCTCAAAATTCAACAGCCAAAAGCCTGTATAAGTCATGCCACTATCATCGGGCTGCACTAATAAAAAATGTAATCCTTTACTTAATTGCTTGCGCTGTTGGTAAATTTGGGCCGCGGCTTTCACCTCGCTATCTTCAAAAGTAGCCACAACCCACCTATCTACTAGCCCAGCTTCCAATATCAATCCGTCTGGTTCTCCAGCAATATAATTCAAAGCAAAAGGTTTGGCATCCTGAAGCCATCTAGCCAAGCGCATAGACTGGCGTCCGCCGTCAATCACCACTCCCGGTACGGGTACTGTTGAGGCCAAGCCCAAATTCAGCGGTAACAGCAATTCTGGCATTTCCAAAATTGGCAGGGGACGCCCTTGGAAAGCATCTTCAATGTCCCCGGCGGGTAGGGAAGCAAAACGCCAGCCATCGCCCCAGAGGTTTTCGGGTAAGGGTACGGGCGGCGGCGAGTCGAGGGCGATCGCGCTATAAGTTTCACCTGTATAATTAGGCATACTCGAATATTCTTTGGCGCGTTGTTGCAGCAGCAATTTCAGAGCCGCAGTGCGCCGAGTTGCTTCCACCTTGACCCCCAAAACTTTGCCCGCAGCTTCGATTAAGCCCAGAGACTGAGGCCTAAATACTTGAATTAAGTCCGGCAAATTCTGAGTTTGAGCTTGCTGCTGCAACTGCGAAGCTAGCCAATTAGAATTTGCGTCCCCCTGACGGCAAACAGCGCTAAATTGAAAACTGCCTTCCGAGTCGCAAATTAAGAGTTCCCACAGTGGTTTGCCAGTTTCGTCTTGGAGAGGGCGGCGGTAAAAATCGGCTTGCCAAATACGCATAAATAATTAAAATTTAAAATATACAACTCGATAATTTTAATATAGCTTGGTGACAATCCGATACAATACCGAACTTTTAAAAAAACTTCGAGCTATATATTCTCAGTTCATAGTCCAAAAAACGGCAACTGTAGACCCGCGAGCCAAACCGTGAGAGTAATCACTCATGTCCTAATCAAAATCTAAAATTTAAAATCTAAAATCTACAATCTAAAATGGTATAAAGGCTCGCTTAGCCATTTTCCCTTAGCAATTAGCCCTTCCCAAAATCATTTAAGATAGCGAACCAAATACATATCCAATTCGCCCTTATTTTTAGCATAAATTTTTCCTCGGTATTCGCATTCAAAAAAATCTCTAACTAATTCAAAGGTTGTATGAGAAATATTGATATTTCCAGGTACGCCGGAAGATTCCATCCGAGATGCAGTATTAACTGTATCTCCCCAGACATCATAGGAAAACTTTTTATTGCCAATTACGCCAGCAAGTATTGGGCCTGAATGAATGCCAATGCGGATATCCCAATAAGGGATATTTTGTTGAGCTTTCTGTATTTTTCGCAGAGCCATGAACTGTCGAATTTCTATGGCAGCAAGTACAGCGTCAAAGGCGTGTGTTGGGCGAGGGGTAGGAATTCCCGCCGCGCACATATAGCTGTCGCCAATAGTTTTCAATTTTTCCATAGAGTATTTATCCATCACGCGATCGAAATAAGAAAAACAATAATCTAGTTCGTCAACCAACTCTCGCGGCGTCATGTTTTCAGATAACTGAGTAAAGCCTTTAAAGTCAGTAAATAAAACCGATACGCAATCATAATAAAGTGGTTCCACTTTGCCGTTATTTTTTAGTTCCTCGGCAATTTCCACCGGGAGCACATTCAACAGTAGCTGGTCAGATTTGTGCTTTTCGGCATCGAGTTCGGAATACAGGCTATTTATCTCTTTAAATCGTTCAGCATTGCGGATAGCTGAAGATAGTTGCAAAGCCAAAAGATAGCCAATCCGCAAGTCTTCTTGAGTGTAAGCCCCCGGCTTGGTTGTGGCAAAATTAATTGTTCCTAAAACTTTACCTTCGCTTTCCAAAGGAATGATAATTTGCGAAGCGTAGGGGGATAAAATAGCAGTAGCACCCGCTTCTTGAATTAATTGAGGTTGACGTGTTGTGAAAGCCTTGTGAATAGGGCCGCCCTCTGGGAGGGCTGCAATATCTACAGGAATATGCCGGCCAAATAAGGTCATGCAAGTGTTAGTGCTGTGCAGGCAAACGCTACAGTGTTCAAAGTCTAGCAACCATTTGGCTTGCTTGCCTAGTACCCGCAAAATCTGGCCCAGATCGAGGGTGCGGTTAATGGCATTGGCAACTTCGTTGACGGCGGAAATGCGGATGGAAAGCGCTTGAGCTTCTGCTAACAAACGGCGCGCTGTCAACAGAAGTTCTTCTCGATCTTGATCTTCTAGCCGATCGCCCATAATAGGGGTATACAATATAGATTACAAAGCATCTATTTCCAGGGCTATTGAATCGGTGTATCGGTTGACAAAGCTAAACAAGTCTGCTGTCGCAATAATCTCAAAGATTTCTGAATCATCAAGTCCTAAATCCCGCAGGTTTTGGTAATCAGTCTCTGTCATTTCCAGGGGTTTTGTAGCAGCCAGCAAGCCAAAAGTAATCACGGCTTTATCACGTTTTGGCAAAGGGCAGTTGGCAAAGTCAGAAACTAGGGTTCGCAATAGTTCTTCGCTCATCCCCAAGGCTGACAATCCGTGCAGATGAACTTGGAGAGCGTACTCGCTATTATTTGATTGGGAAATAGCGACGCCGACCATTTCTTTAAGCGTGCGGGGTAAATCTCCTTGCAGAATGGTTCCCCGGAATTTTTTCCAATTGGCTTCTAATATGTCAGGGTTGATTGCCATTGACTTGAACAGGTTGGGGACGATGCCAAACCCCAAGTCTGTCAATATTTCTTCGTACACTGCTTTGGCTTTAGGATCTGTAAGTTGCTCGTATTCTATAAGTGGAAAGTATGTCATTGTTGTGTTGAATTTTACGGCTGTTAATTGGGGTGGGAATTTACGTGTTTGTTATGTAATGCCACTCAAAGGGCGACCTTACGAGCTATCTTGGCTTTAGTCGGATTGATGATAAAATGCACCGCTGTCAGCAAACCGCGAATTATGAAAATGAGCTAGCAACAAATCTGATTCTTGAGGCTGGATTAAACCTGTAATTATAGCAGTAACAGCCGCCCATAAAATTCTGTTGCGATCGGGTTTTACGGCTAATTTTAGATTTTTCCAATGGTTGTTGTCAAGTATCGGCAATTCATCTGGCGCGACGGCGTGAAATCTTACCACAACTCTTGAATTAGATAATGCTGTTCCGTTCGCTAATTTTTAGGCAAAAAACACTGTTCGATCGCTCCGGCTCCACAAATGCCCTGAATCTTATGATCCGGTGCGCGCACAGGGGAAAAAACAAAATGCTGTGCGATCGAGTTTATTGAATTAGTCAGAGGCTCGATCGACAACCCATGCCCCAGATAAGCTAGGCTAACGCCTGCGACTGGAGTTATTATGGGTAAACTGTAAACTTCTATCATTGTCGCTGCATTTGCTATGAACCCTGCCCTGACTCAATTTGGCGCTCAGATGTCCCACCTCACGGGAGTTCGGGCAATTATGAAAGATATTATTGAAACTCTCAGAGCCGGCAGCGGGCAGGAGTTTATCAATTTGAGCGCCGGAAACCCGGTGATTTTGCCGGAAGTCGAGCAGTTGTGGCGCGACTGCACTGCGGAACTTTTGGCGGGCCCGGAATACGGCGAGGTGGTTTGTCGCTACGGTTCGAGTCAAGGTTATCAGCCGTTGATTGATGCGGTGCGGACGGATTTCAACCAGCGTTACGGATTGAATTTGACCGATCGCAATATTCTAATTACTCCCGGAAGTCAATCGATTTACTTCTACGCAGCCAACGCTTTCGGCGGCTACACTACCAGCAAACAGCTTAAAAATATTGTTTTACCGCTGAGCCCAGACTACACCGGTTACGGCGGCGTTAGCTTGATTCCCGAAGCGGTAGTCGCTTGCAAACCCACCCTCGATATTGATACGGCTGCTCACAGGTTCAAATACCGCCCGGATTTCAGCCAACTGTCGATCGACCAAAGCACCGGTTGCGTCATTTTTTCCCGTCCCTGCAACCCCACCGGCAACGTTCTCACCGACGACGAAGTTAAGAAAATTGCCGATTTAGCGGCCGCTTTTGACGCGCCGGTGTTCGTGGATTCCGCCTACGGCCCTCCCTTCCCGTCTTTGAATTTTACCGAAATGACGCCGATTTTTGGCGGCAATATCGTGCACTGTATGAGTTTGTCCAAAGCCGGATTGCCGGGAGAAAGAATCGGAATTGCGATCGGCGATGAAAAACTCATTCAAGTATTAGAATGTTTTCAGACCAATATGTGCATTCATTCGCCGAGATACGGACAGGCGATCGCAACTCGTGCGATTACGTCCGGCGCTCTGGCCGACATCTCCATCAACGTAATTCGCCCGTACTATCAAAGCAAATTTGCGATCGTAGAAAGCACTCTAGAACAAGCAATGCCGAAGGATTTGCCGTGGTTTTTGCACCGGGGCGAAGGAGCAATTTTCGCGTGGTTGTGGCTGAAAGATTTGCCAATGACTGATTGGGAACTGTATCAAGAGTTGAAAAAAGTCGGCGTAATTGTCGTGCCAGGAAGTTCTTTCTTCCCCGGTTTGCGGGAAGATTGGCAGCACAAACATGAGTGTTTACGCATCAGTTTGACTGCAACAAATGATGAGATTGAAACTGCCATGAAACGCTTGGCTCAAATGGTAGAAAAGCTTTATCAGTCAGTTGACAGTTGACTGTTGACTGTTAACATTCCCAATACTTCGGGTACGCGGTTCCTGAGCGACTCGTGCTTATCGTAGCCGGAGTAATAAGATGTTCTGCATTTAAATGGTCTGTAAAAAAAACAATCAAACTCTTGTGGGTTGGGCGTCCCGCCCGCATCTAACAGGCAATTTAAATGCGCGACAGCTTATCGATTTCGTACTCGGATAGATTCGGATTATAGGTTATAGAAAACATTCCCCAGTCCCCATTTTTCAATTAAACCACCCGATAAACAAAACTCAGAGTTGCCCAAACATTCACATCCAAAGCCAAATCATCCGTCGATATCCCCACTTTCTGCACCCCCGGAATGCTAGCCGCGTGCAAATCTTCGAGTACCGCCCGCGCCACATTTAAAGGATTCAACAACACTCGAATTGGCAGGGCATCCCTCGTTTGCTGCATTTCGGCTTCTATTGCAGCCAGAGTTTGAGCCAAGGGACTCTCACTAAATATAATCATAGTTTCCGCAAGTCCGATCGACCCCGATACCGCCCACCCGCTCCCCCCAGCCGCCGGCAGAGTCAAATTCTCCCCAGGAGCGATCGCCCGCGACATTCCCCCCACAGCGTCTTTGCCCTCAGCGCCGAGTACAGACAGCCGTCCCGCGCTGTCCGTGCCAAACACCGCAAAGTAAACCGGGCGATCGCTGTCGTTATACAATCTGTACCGAACTCGACTGCCTTCGACTAAACTTAGTATATGAGCGCTGGCGGATTTCTCACTTTCCCCGCTCAGCGGTTCCAGCCGATAATCACCGCCTGCCCGCACCGGCTCTCGCTGCGCCACGGCCCGCGCTTGGGGTGCAGTAGTTGCCAGAATCGCCCGCACCTTCAGGCGCGAAGACCCCTCATTGGCTGTCAGCCGCAGCAACTTCCCAGCCTGCAGCGCTTTCAAGTGCGGAGTCAAGCGCTGCACCGCCACCTTGACTGCTTCTCCCCCGTCGCCCTGAGTATCGGGAATCAGCATTTGAGCCACAGAAAACAAACCGTAACGGCTTTGTATCACACCAGGCTCGTGAGCCGAGACTGTTTCGGCTAAAGTCGTTTCCGGGACTCTGCCGAACCGACAGTCAGCCAATTGCTCGCTGCCTACCGCCGAAACTTGCGGCACAGTCGCAAAGGCGCTGGTGGCGTCCACGCGCTCGATGCGTTCCAAACCTGAGTCCAAAGCTACTGTCAAACCGATGTTTCGCGGCAATACCCGAATTTCTTCCCTCACCACTTCGCCGACTGTTAATTGGCCGTTTGTTTGAGCAGACCCGTCTACAACTTGGGCTTTAGCAGAGAGGCCCGTGCGTCCCCGCAGCAACAGCCTCGCGCCCGCTGAGGAATCCACAGCAAACACAGAACCCCCGGAACACTCCAAAACCGAGGGCGACAACCCGCCCAGCCACAACTGCACAGTTTTGCCCCCCTCTTCCACCGCCGTCACAGCGCCGTCAGATGCAGGGGAATTCAACATTAAATTTGAAAAATTCACCGCCGGCGCGGTTGTTAAATCGTGATTGAGAATTTGCGGTTGCTGCGATAACCCCGCGATTTGCTCGACCTTACCCGCCGCGCGGCTGAAACTGACGCTGAAACTGCTAGCGGGAGTTGCCCACCACAAAGTTTGGGTGAGGGCGTAGGTAAACAAACCTGCGGTAAATCCGTTCCACTCTTGTTCGGCGGCGAGTTGGGAATCCGCACCCGCGGCCAGTACGGTGGCGGCAGGACGAAGATTTTTGCGGGTTCGGAGGCCTTCGGCGAACGTTAATTCTGCGAGGCCCGGCTCGCCGATGGTGGGGCGGGGGCGAGAGCGAATGCGAAAGTTGCCGTTTGTGGGGAAACCCCGATAGTGGTAGCTGGTGTCGAGGATGGCGATCGCATTTTCTGTCGCGAGCGATCGCATCAACAGCAACAGCGTTTCCTCTAAAATATCGTTCACCGCCCGGTTTGCTAACAACGGCAAAACATCATCCGCCGGCACCAAACTGTTTTGGATTTTTCCGGGAGACTCGCCCAAACTGACTCGGCTACCGCAGCCACTAAAGTGAAAAACTACCACGTCACCGGGTTTTGCTTGTTGAGTCAAGTGAGTGATAAAAGCCGTCTCGATATTCTCCCTCGTAGCTTGAGCGTCAGTCAAAGTCAAAATGTCCGACGGCACAAACCCAAACCGATGTATCAGTAGTTCCCGCTGCAATTCCACATCCGTGATGCAGCCGTGCAGGGGCGAGTCTGGATATTTGTCAACGCCCACCAACAAAGCCAATTTCCGGGCTGTCGGCTGCGCTAAGGCTTGGAGGTAGCGCGAGCCCAACGGCAGCCACAAAGCCTCGCTGATGCCGATGGCGGCCAGCACCCGGCCAGCTTGCTGCAAAAATTCCCGCCGCTTGAGTCCCATTTTTAAATAGCTTTGAATTTTAAGTTTTGAATTTTCAGTTAAATTCCCCTCAATAATTTTAGGGAATTTAATTAAGTTGTGAGTGTTTAGTATTAAGATAATTTTTAAGTTTTAAGTTTTGAGCTTTAAGTTTAAAATTTCCCATTTAAAACTCAAAACTCAAAATTCAAAACTCTTCAGAATGTCGCCGACACCCAAGTTCAAGATTTAAATCTCGTAATTGAAAATATTCATTGCCTTGGCTAATTCTGCGGCGACTTCCGGCCGGGAAAACTGCGGCGGCGGCAATTTTCCAGCGCGCAGCATTTCCCGAACTTTGGTTCCCGACAAATGCACCCGTTGTTCGGGAGTGCTGGGGCTTGTTTTAGTTGTAGCCATTTGTTCCGTGAGTTTGCAATAGAAAGCGTGCTCGAATTTCATCGGCACAATTCCCAATTCTCCCGGCTCAAATTCATCAAAAATATGTTGGGCATCGTAAGTCCCGTAATAATCGCCAACTCCAGCGTGATCGCGCCCCACGATAAAGTGAGTGCAGCCGTAGTTTTTGCGGATTAAAGCATGAAAAATTGCTTCTCGCGGCCCGGCGTAGCGCATCGCCGCCGGATTAATTGCCAAAATTACGCGATCTTTTGGATAGTATTTTTCTAGCAGAATTTCGTAGCAGCGCATCCGCACGTCAGCGGCGATGTCGTCATCCTTAGTCGTCCCGACTAGCGGGTGCAGGAACAAGCCGTCTACTGTTTCTAAGGCGCATTTTTGAATGTATTCGTGTGCGCGGTGGATGGGGTTTCGGGTTTGGAAACCGACTATGGTTTTCCATCCTTTTTCTGTGAACAGCATTCTCGATTTCGCCGGGTCAATTTGGTATTGGGGAAAGCGGACATCTAGTTCGCGTTCCAGCAGCCAAATGTCGCCTGCGAGGTTAACAGGCCCGGATTTGTCTACTACCTGGACACCCGGGTGTTTGAGGTCGTCGGTGCGGTAGACGTTGAGGGCTTCTTCTTCTTTACTGTAGTGATATTTTTCTGCAAGTTCCAAGAGCCCGACAAATTTGCCCGCCGGCGAGTCGAGGCGCACTAAAGTTCCTGCTTTCAGGGGGGCGGCGACTTCTTCTGTTACCGAGAGGGTGATGGGAACCGACCACGGAAGGCCGTTGGAGAGGCGCATTTGTTTAACAACCGATCGATAATCAGCTTCGTTCATGAACCCTTTGAGGGGACTCAGGGCGCCGATGGCGATCATTTGCAGGTCGGAGATCGATCGATCTGAAAGCTGGACTCGCGGCAGGGACTCTGCTTTATCGAAAAATTCTTGTCTCTGGTCTAGTGTGGCAATGCGGTTGACCAGGGTGCCGCCGTGAGGGGCAATGCGGTCTGAATGCTGGCTCATGTCGATTTGAAGTTGTGGGTTTTAGCTGCCAGAGTACATAGTATCAAGCGGTGGCTGCAATTCTACATTTTTTAATTGTTCTGGACTTGTGCAGAACGCTGCTTTTGTGGCGCTGTAATTCTTTAACTGTAAACTCGCGCACTCAAAACTCTAAAGTTTCCCTCAAGTCTGGACTTGAAATTCTTCGGGATCTATTCCCCAATTTACCCAGCTAATCGCTTCTTTGGCCGATCGCACTTTTGGCGGCACTCGCAAAGCGTGAAGGTGTCCCGTACTCGGACAAGTCATCTTTAACAAATAAATTGGCTCTATGTCAATATTATTCTCAATTTTCAACAAAGTATATTCTTGCCAAGTATCCAATTCAGTTGCTTGCAATTCTTGACAAATTCTCGGATAGCCGATCGCCTGAATCAAAACTCGCCGCACTTCGGCATTATGTTCTGTTAACAGCCATGAAGCTTGCCAAGATTGGGGCGGAATTTGACCGATTATTTCCGGTAGTCGGACGCCACGATAAGAGTATACACTGAACTTGTCAGCAAATTCAACGGCTGGTTGACATAAAGCGTGGAGCAAATATTCGCTATCAAAATGAAGTTGTATCGGGCGATCGCACACAAAGCAAATTTTCTCAAACGGGTAAATCCAGCCGCAGTTTTCCACTAAAAATTTAAAGGCTGAGTATAAAGGGCGATCGTACTCCAAATTTAACACGCCAATACAAAAATCCACCCAACTTCCGTGACAGGCTGACAGTTCGGAAACTATGCTGTTATTATGATAAGCCTGATCGATCTGGAATTTCTGAAATCTCCCGCCCAACTTCCTTGCTAATTTGACGTAAACTTCGTCTTTTACATGAAGGTGCAGTTGATTCATCAGTTGAGCGTACAGCGGATTATAGAGTAGACTGTAAATCTTATTTTCTAATTCTCTGCCGAGTTGACTTCTTAATATATCGTACAATTCATTATGAATTTTGTTTCTGATTTCGCTGGCCATTCCCAGACCAGAATCGCGTATCCTTAGCGGTTCAACTGCTTGCAAAGCTATGTAAGGGCTGTCACAGAAAATAATTTCCGGTTCAGGACAGCCGATGATATTGTAGGCGGTGTTGATGGCCGCTGTCGCTTGGGGGCGATCGACTGGTTTTATCGAAAGTCCAATTTGTCGCCACTTCTCGCGATAGATCGGAATTAGCGCTATTTGTTCGGGAGTTATTGCGATCATTTGTACAGCTAGATTATTTAATTGGCGGTCAAACTTTTTCGCTCTCGCATCCGGCAAAAAAATATCATTAAGTTTGTAATAACAACATAATTTTACCTGCCCACCTATTTTATTAGAGTCATTAAATTATTTGTATGAATTAAAAATTGTTTGCAAAACACCTAAAATCATAGGAACATTATCGACACAATAAACATCAGCATCAATAATTAAATTATTTCCATATAATTTAAGAAACCGCCAGACAACGCCAGTAGTTACGCAGCCATATACTGCAGGTATGGAATTGTGTTCGCGTTCGTTAAATAGCTGAGCCGCTACCATTTGTGCTGCACACTGCGGCAGACAAGATTCTATTTCTGGGCCTTTCGTTTCTCTCAATGCAAAAACCGGAACTTTAATTTCAAAATCAAACGGCACGGAAGACAAAAGAAAGTCGCATTCCCCATTCAATCCCTGCTCAACATCTACATCAAACGACCAACCAGAAAAAATAGAAAATTGTCTGTTGTTCCTTTCTCTAAATTCTAACATAAGAGGAGAAATAATCCGTTCCGAACGTTCTTTGGCAGTTGTAACAGCAGTGTGAGAACTAATTTCGAGGGTTCTCCAAAACCATTCGGAGGGTTCTACAGGAACAACCTTGGCACTCCAAATAGGACTGAGTGACGGTTCCAATCCAAATCGATCTTTTAATTGTGGGAAAGTAAAGGATTTGTAAGACATATTTCTCAGATAAGTCGCTGAAACTCTAGATTACTTGGAGAGAGAAAGCGAGTTGACCGACGCTAAACTCGTTTGTATACAGGACTTACGCCTTAGAAACCCGGTTTCTGGGATAAATCGTGGTTTTGTAGAGAAGTCTCTAGGAAGAAACCGGGTTCTCACCGCGTAAGTCCTAATATAGCAACCCTTGCAGAAGTGGTAAACCTCTCTTTTCTTCCTTCTTTCCTCTTCTTTCTCTCGCCCGATCACTCAATCCTTCTGCCCTCTTTCTTCTGCCCTCTTTCTTGTTTCTTCTTTCTTCTATAGCGGTTCTAAAAAAAGTGAGGTATGCCCTATGCCCTATGCCCTATGCCCTATGCCCTATGCCCTATGCCGGATAGTACCTCATCTTTCTGAGAAAGGCTATATCCGTTACATCCGTTACATCCGTTACAAAATCCGTTGCCGAACTTCCTTCTAAACATTTAACCACTCAAGGAGTACCCTAGGCGCCGGCAACAAAATCATTAACAAAAGCCCGATCGCCATTAGCCCCAAAAAATCCCGCCGATTATCCAATTCACTGACATCATTCAACGCCGGTTCGTCGTTTAGCGGCGTGAAAAACAAAATAATTGCCCACAGCAGCAAACCCTGTTCCAAAAAAGAAAGCAGCAGCATACAAAGTCTAGCAACTTGCCCGATCGCCATACTAGCTCGCTGGCCGAACATCGCGTGTACAATGTGCCCGCCGTCGAGTTGTCCCACCGGCATCAAATTAAACGCCGTCACGATCAAACCCAAATAACCCGCCACCGCTACCGGATGCAAATCGATCGCAGTTTCCCCATTCAAAGCGCCACCCAAGGTTAACTTGCTCAACAAAGTCATCAGCAGCGAAAAACCGGGTTTGAAAGAGTCAAAATTTAACATTCCCGACTTTTCAGACAGCGGTACAATAGTCGAATGATTCAAACCCCAAATTAATAATGGCACTGTCGCCACTAAACCCGCAAGGGGGCCGGCAATGCTAACATCAAATAAAGCTCGGCGGTTGGGAATTGGACTCCGTATTTGAATGAAAGCCCCAAAAGTTCCTAAGAAAAAAGGAATCGGGATAAAATAAGGCAAAGTCGTGCGAATTTTGTAGAATCTGGCAGCTAAATAGTGGCCGGATTCGTGAATTGCTAAAATTGTAATTAGAGCCAGCGAGTAAGCCAAACCCTGCAGCAACATTGATGGGTTCGACTGCAAAGCTTGTTCAGTAACTCCGGCAAGTCGCGTCCCGACAAGCGTAGTCGTAAACACCGTGATCAGCAGCAAAGCTAATGCAAAAAATGGCCTGGTTACAGATTCGGTTTTGACAGGAGTTTCTCCTGATTGGTGGCTGGGATTGGGAACTATAGCAAAAAAAGGTTGACCGCTCAAACTGTTTTGAAATACTACTAAAAAGCGATCGCCAAAAAGCCTCTCCACATTCTCCCGAATTGCCTGATAAGCCACCTCCGGGTTGGTTCGCAACTGTCCGCGACAAATTACAGCCTGCGGCCGAAATTCCAAATCTCGCAAAAAGTAAATTGACCAAGGAAAACAATCGCGCAAACTCGCTTCTTCCGCTGCATCGATCGGGCGCACGGGCGGTTTTGGCTTTACAGATTCAGTCGTAGAGTCTGCTACCTGCTCAGCAGTTTCGGCAGTAATTTTCTTGCGCCCCAACTGTACCAAAAACCAATACAAAAAAGGGCAAACCAGAAAAGGTATAATTACCAACTCCGGCGGTACAGTTTTGCTCGTGCCGTAAACTAAAATCCAACCACCCCAAATCAGCGCGGGCGCCATCATTACCAGCCACAGCAGCCATATCGGAGTCCTAGTGATGCGGCTGGTGCCGTTTTGCAACAAGAAGTACGATATCAGCCCCAATACGAACAACCATAGTAAAAAGAACATAATATTTATCCCATTCCCTTCTGAAATACTTCCTTGAAACAACAGAGTTCAGTCTCCAAACAACCCAGGCCCGTGCTCGACAATATCCTGGCTTTCCCGCCTAACCGGGATACCCTGGGTGCAACAGCCTATTTCATTGTAGAAAACCAAACTAACATCCTGGTGGATTGTCCCGCTTGGGATGAGATTAACCAAACATTTTTGCGGGAACACGGCGGCGTGCGACTGCTGTTTCTCACCCACCGTGGCGCTATCGCCAAGGCGCGGGAGATTCAGGAAGCCACGGGGTGCGAGATCCTGATTCAAGAACAGGAAGCTTATTTACTGCCGGGTTTGAAGGTGACGGTTTTTGAGCGAGAATTTGTTGTGAGCGATCGAATCAAAGCATTTTGGACTCCTGGCCATTCTCCTGGTTCCTCTTGCCTTTATCATAGTGGCAGCGGTGGAGTGCTGTTTTCGGGTAGGCACTTGCTCCCCAACCGAGAAGCCGCCCCAGTACCGCTGTGGACGCCAAAAACTTTTCACTGGCCCCGGCAAATTAACAGCGTGAAGTCAATTATCGATCGATTTTCGCCGGAAACTTTACAGTATATTTGTCCCGGTGCAAATACTGGTTTTTTGCGGGGAAAAGGATCGATCGATCGAGCATTTGAGAAATTAGCCAATCTGGATTTAGCTGCTTGTTTGCAGTCCAAACCTGAACCATAAATGTGTGCTACAACATCAAAAAATGATCTGACGCGCTAATTATAGCGGTAAGGTGCGCCCTGACGCACCCTACATTATTCTTCCGTCTGTTAAAGAGCGAGGAAAGTTTGTATAGTGGCGGTTACAACCGCCTATTATTATGGAAAAAACCGAACAACAAAAAATGCTCGCCGGTGAATTGTATTTGGCTGCTGATGAGCAATTAATTTTAGAGCGCCAGCGAGCTCGCCGCCTCGCCAGAACCTACAATTCTACCCGCGAAGACGAACCAGACAAACGGTTAGAAATTCTCGCAGAATGGTTCGGTGCAGTTGGGCAAAAAGTTGAAATCGAGCCACCTTTCTACTGCGACTACGGCAGCAATATTTATGCGGGAAACGGATTGTACATGAATTTTGGCTGCGTGATTCTCGACTGCAATCGAGTTAACATCGGCGAGAATTTGCTGTGTGGGCCCAACGTACAAATTTACACCGCTCTTCACCCCACAGACCCGAAAATAAGGCTTTCTGGCCTAGAACTCGCCGCTGAAATTAATATTGGCAATAATGTTTGGATTGGCGGCGGCAGTATTATTTGTCCAGGAGTCACTATTGGCGACAATAGCACGATCGGCGCAGGCAGTGTTGTTGTCAAAGATATTCCCGCAAACGTCGTGGCGGCGGGGAATCCTTGCCGAATCATCCGGCATCTACCTTGATGTGGTACGATCGACACACTCGTGCGATCGGCTCCTTGGAGCTTAACCCAAAAATTTTAGGTATTAGAACAGGCGGTTTGAGATTTTTCACGTAAAATCCCCGAAAAAAACCGTGGAATAAATCTAAAATCTAAAATCTAAAATCGCTTAATCTCTTGTTCCCGATTTCCACACTACCAAGCTTTTCTTATGACGACTGCAACAGTTTATCCCAATGCTCCTGATCTCTGCACCGACGACTACATAGCAGTCGGTGTAGCTACCTGCTTCATCAAAGAAGAAGGCGAAGTTTTTGAAGTGCAAGTAATCGAAGCTATTCCCTCAGCAGCCTTAGAAGCAATTGTGAAGGGAATTCCCACATCCTATTTAATGATTTGCGGGACGACTTTGGGAGCAGTGCTCGACGGCGAAACACCCAAAATGTTGCCAGAATTCCCGACATCAGCTCAGTTTAGCGAAGAATTTGGCTTTCGGGCGATCGCCGCTGCCCGCACTTACAAAATCCGCCCTCAAGCTCAACTTCACATTCCCTTGGGAACAGTTCGCAACGACTTTACTTATTCCTTAGAACGCAAAAGGGTGCTCAACTCCGAGCGCATCATTCGCACTGAAGACAATGTGAAACAGCACGAACACACTCACAAGGTTCTTTAAACAAATCGCAAAACTGGGGCAATTTAACAGTGCCTCAGCCAGCGGCTGCACCGAAAATACTTTTAAGTGTTGAGATATAAATTAAAGATTTAACAAGTTTTTCCTTCATTAATAATGAACGAAAAACTTTTAAAATTTCGTTATTAAGCAATACTGCGGACAGTTTTTGATTACCAACTGTATAATAAGGGTTTCAAGACAATTCGGAAATCGAACTATCCACGGAAGATCTAGGGTTTTAGAGTAGGAAATAAAAGCAGTCTGGACTATTGATTAAGACACACACCAAACATCTCAACCTAAAAAGTCTACTGCTCAGATCACCTAAATAACATCCATTATTAACGACTGTAAAAAAGAATTAAGTAGTTGATGATTTTTTTTAAGTGCTCAAAAATGTGGTATGATATTATTCCTGTTTAACAAAGTGATATCAAATCGGTAGCCTCGGAATTAATATTACCCACCGCTTTCGACACGGCGCTATGCCGTGTCCTTACAATTAATCAGGGTATGGAAACGGCACGGCGCCGTGTCCTTTATATCATAAGGAGTGCAACCGGAAACGATAGGAGCCGCTCGGCGGGAAAAAATTAAAAAATCCCCGCAATTATTGAATGCTAGTAGTTTAAGACTACTGGCAGGCGGGCGAGTAGATCGTAGGTGAGCTAAAGATTTCAATCTCACAAATTGGTCAAACCATGCGAAGCTTTGCGAGAGTAAAGTGGTGGAAATTAACTCGACTATTGCCAGCGGGATTAAAGGGCGAATACCATCTTAGGTATCAAACTGTGCTCTTAATTTTGGGGGTAATAATTCTGACAGCTAGCATCACTGGTTGTATTAGCTATCACAGCGTTCGCCGCTTGATTATCACCAAAAGCGAGCGAAATGCTTTGTTAGAAGTTAGGGAGCGCGCCCACAAGATCGATCGCTGGCTGGGCACGAGAAAGGCTGAGATCGAAATCCTCGCCAATACTACTCCCGTTCGTTCGATGAATTGGTCAGTGGCAGAGCCTTATTTAAAATCGGAAGTAAATCGACTACAAAAATTCCAATACTTGGCATTAATTGATCCCGACGGTTCTTATTTCACCACAAAAGTGGGCAGAGCGTTGATTAATGTTAGCGACCGCCAACACTTTAAAAAGGCAATGGCTGGGGAAGTCTATGTTTCAGATCCTACCATTTCTCGCACGCTCAAAAGACAAAGGATTGTTCCCATTTCGGCTCCGGTGTGGTCAAGTTCGGTAAATTCTCTTGGTAAAACAGCACAAAAGCCGATCGGAGTAATGAACGGCGTCATTAGCATCGACCGCATTGCCCAAGTAGTAAGAAAGCTGGAATATGGCCCCGGAACTTACGCTTTTGTTCTCAATTCTCAAGGAGTGCCGATTGTGCATCCCGACGCTCGATTAATCGGGAATATCGACAATTCTGCTCCTAGTCTTTTAGAGTCTGCAGATGCTAATTTGGCAAATGTAGCCAGGGAGATGGTTTATCAAAAAACGGGCATTGTGCTGACTCAAATCAACGGCGCCAGAGTTTATGTTGCCTATCTTCCTTTAGAACAAGCTGAATGGTCGATCGCCCTCGTAATTCCCCGCGACAATCTCGAAAAAGAACTTTTTCCTTTCAAGATACTAGCAGTAGCCGCCGGCGTACTTGCCACCGCAGCTATTCTCGCAGCAATTGTGGCGCTCAAGCTGTTTGCCCTAAATTGCATTCGCAGTCGCACAGAAGGCCTTCTCCACCGCTTGACCGGCCGCATTCGCGCTTCCTTGCACCTCGATCGCATCCTCCAAACTACAGTAGACGAACTCGGTACTTTACTTAAGCTCGATCGAGCAATTTTCGCATGGTACGATCCCCGACAAGATACTTTAGAATTTGGCTGGGAATATTGCCGGGAAGGTTTGCCGACGCGCTTGGGAATCTTTGGTGTTCCAGGAGGGCCCTCTGGAGATTTAGCTGCACGGCTTCACCGCTGCGAAACGATACTGCTACATAAAACGGGCGCCCCTGATGCCACAGCGTCTGAGGAACACACCCATATCGAACTCAGAAATAGTCACTACGCAGCAGTACCCGTACTAACTGAGAATCATCGGCTTGGATATCTGTTCGCCTGTGCAAACCGCCGATTTGCGACTCCCGACGAGGTGCAAGTTTTGGAAGCAATTGCAGACTCACTGGCGATCGCAATTTCCCAATCCCAACTCCACGGGCAAATTCAAGAAGAACTCAAACTTTTGGAAGAAGTATTAGCCAAACTCAGAATCACCGAAGAGCAGTTAGTACAAAGCGAAAAAATTAGAATGGTGGGTCAACTAGCCGCCGAAGTTGCCCAGGAAATTAATAACCCGATTAACTTTATTTACGGCCGCCTGATTCACCTCAACGATTATATCAAAGATTTGCTCCATATAATTCGCCTCTATCGAGAACAATATCCCGAACCTGTGCCACGAATTGCCAAAAAAATAGAGAGTTGCGACCTAGATTTTATCAGCCAAGAGTTGCCACAAATCCTCAATTTTTTGAAAATAGGAGCCGATGGCATTCGCCAGATAGTCCTGGCTTTGAGGAAATTTTCACTTCCTGACGAAGCCAACAAAGAACACGCCAACGTTAATGAGAGCATCGACAATATTTTGCTGGTGCTGGCTCACAGACTGGAGCAAAAAATATTAGTAGTCAAGGAATACCACAACCTGCCGCCAATTTTGTGTTATCCCGCTCAACTGAGCCAGGTATTCGCGAGTCTGATATGCCATGCTATAGGTGCAGTTAAAAGTATTGAAAACTCTGCTCAAATTATTACAATCAAAACCGATATTTTCGAGGATGATACAGGCAGGTTTATTGTTGTATCGATCGCCCACAATGGCTCTATAATTACGCAGGAAATTCAACACAGAATATTTGAGGATTTTGGCCCTAATAAATCATTTAAAAATTTTACAGGGTTGGATCTGTCGGTGTGCTATAAAATTATTGTAGAATTGTACGGTGGCAGCCTGACAGTTGAATCTCCGGTTCAACCTCAAATTAAATCTCAAACTGGGGGCGGTGCTGAGTTTAGGGTAAAATTGCCGATCGTTTGATATCGCATTTTGCCGCCAGGAAAACCCCTCGCAAATCTTGCTAGCAAGCGGCGCGACAAGCTTAATGTCGGTTTGTAGTGAGGACTTTAGTCCTCATAAAACGGAGGACTGAAGTCTTCACTACAAACCTGATTATCATTTTTTAACCAAACTTGATATGATAGAATTAGGGAAATAATAAAGGTGCAACCACAGCAAACAACCAGCCTCCCATTACCAAGACTTCCGCAACAATTAATAAAATATTTCTGTTCATTTTCAAATTAAGCATTTTCACATTAAGAGCGATCGACCAAAGAGCGAATTTTCTTCCACCAAGCCGTCGGCGAATCCTCCGGGCGATATGCGGTATCAAACATCGACAAAATTAGCGGCGAACCCCCCACCTTCGCACTCATCAACAAGTGCATTGCCAGACAAAATACCAATACCACCCAACCCGAAGCGTGTAAATAATACCAAACCTGCGTCAATTCCCCAGCCGGCAACCATTCTTCCTTAACCATACTGCCAGAAGCTAGCGAAAAAGTCAGTGCCAGCAACATCAACGTATTCACAATCCGGTGCAAACTGTACCACCAAATGGGTTTTCCCAACTGCGTTAGTTTCCCAAACGAATCCGGCTGCACCAAGCGTTTTTGGCCTGCGTGGAAACTGTACAATGCAAAAGCCGGCATTATTCCTAACAGCAACATCTTGCCAAAAGTGCCGTGAATCCCGATAATATCTGCAATCTGAGGCACGGGGACTTTGCCAAACCGCCCATCGTAGGTGTTGTAAACCAGAAATGCGCTCAAAATTGCTAAAAGGGCGATCGCAGCGTTAACCCCATGCAGTAATCTGAGCAGCAATGGCTGGTAGGGTCTAGATGGCGGCATAGTCAATTCTGCTACTTCATAAATAATCTTTTAGAGAATACAGCTAAGCGCTGATTTTTTCAACCCTCGCCAATTGTGAAATAAATGTGAGTCAAAAATGAATAGATTATGACAAAAACGCAATTATATCAAAATTTAGTGTAAACTAAAAAAGTCAAGAGGAAGACTTTACCTATAATATCTAACAATTTACAAAAATGGATGCAGCCACTACCGTCTTACTTTCCTTGGGACTAGCAGCAGATGCTTTTGCGGTTGCTGTTTCTAGCGGTTTAGCAATCAAACACATGAAGGTCAATAAAGCTTTAAAAATTGCCTTATTTTTCGGAGGTTTTCAAGCTTTAATGCCCGTAATAGGATGGTTAATAGGTCTTAGTTTTAGTTTTTTGATAACACCGATCGACCATTGGATAGCTTTTGGGCTGTTGAGTTTCATTGGCGGAAGAATGATTTATGAATCGCTGCAAAGCGAAGAATGCGAGACAAAGTTCAATCCCTTAGATACTGGGACTTTGATAACGCTGTCGGTGGCGACGAGTATTGATGCCCTCGCAGTTGGCCTCGGATTTGCTGTCCTGAAAGATTCTATTGCTCCTGCGGTGACTGCGATCGGATTTATTACTTTCTTTTTAGCCTTTGCAGGGGTGTTTATCGGACACAAGTGCGGCAACTTGTTTGCTAATAAAATTGAGATATTGGGCGGAGCAATTTTGATTTTCATTGGCAGCAGAATCTTGTTTATGCACTTGACAGAAGTGCCATTAGTTATCGGCAATTAGTCATTAGTCAGTAGTCGAACAGTGACATCAAAGTCTCTGGTGGCTGCAATTTCCAATTACCAATTCCCAAAAAATGCTATAACAGCAATATTGTGTTAAAGGATAAAAATTTCGTGCTGAAACTTTACGGCGGAGCCCGCAGCAGGGCCTCAATTGTCAAGTGGTATCTAGAAGAAATAGGAATTCCTTACGAATTCGTGATGCTGGATATGCAAGCAGGGGCACACTTGCAGCCAGAGTATCTCGAAATTAACCCGATCGGCAAAGTACCCGCGATCGCCGACGGAGATTTTAAACTTTGGGAATCCGGCGCAATTCTGCTGTATTTAGCTCAAAAATATGGTAAAATGCCAGACACTTTGGAGCAGCAAGCTCAAATCGTGCAGTGGGTCACGTTTGCTAACGCCACCTTGGGGCCGGGAATATTTACAGAAGCAAGTCGCGATCGCGAAACTCCCAAGTTGTTAAAACCGTTAAATGAAATCTTCGAGAAACAGCCATTTTTAATGGGTGATGAATTCGGCGTAGCCGACGCAGCAGTCGGCTCAATGTTGGCTTACATTCCGATGATGCTAAAACTAGACCTCAGTGCTTATCCGGCCGTTGTAGATTACATCAAGCGGATCTCAGAAAGGCCGGCTTTCAAAAGTGCGATCGGCGGTAGCTGAAGGAAGGCACTACACGGATTTTGACACGGATACACGGATGAATTATTGAGGGTGAGTCAGGAGTCAGGAGTCAGGAGTCAGGAGTCAGGAGTCAGAGGGCCTAGGAATAAAACTTAACATCTAAAAGCAGAGGCAATTTGTGAATTGCCCCTGCTTTTGATGAAATCAAACTTATCTAAATCCGACAGCCGCCTGCCAAACAAAAGCCAGCAGCAAGAAAAACACGGGAATGACCGGCAAAACATTAACCAAAGGCTCAAAAATCGAATAAGCTTCGGGCAGTTTTGCTAAGAGTAATGCAGCTTCCATGAATCAACCTACCTATCCAACACAATTTTCATAATTGTCGCATATCTTCACCCAAGGCAATCATGATTGATCGACTCTCGGTGCAAGCCAGTAGGCAAACTCTTCAGTAAATCGATCGGCCAAAATCGCCTCCCGCATCCTCCCAGTAAAGCGAATCAACTCCGTCACGTTGTGCAGCGCCAGCAAAGTATACCCCAGCACTTCGTTAGCCCGCGCCAAATGGGCCAAATAAGCCCGACTGAATTTTTGGCAGGTATAACAAGGACAAGACTCATCCAGCGGCGCAAAATCCTCCCGGAACCGAGCATTTTTCAAATTCCAGCGTTCCCCACCAACAAAAGCCGTCCCGTGGCGGGCCAGCCGAGTTGGAATCACGCAGTCAAACATATCTACGCCACTCGCCACCGCCAGCGCCATTTCCCGATAAGTCCCAATCCCCATCAAATAACGCGGTTTATTTGCCGGCAACAGAGGCGCAGTCACCTTTACAATCTCTGCGATCAAATCCCCCGATTCCCCCACACTAACCCCGCCGATGGCGTAGCCTGGTAAATCCAAATCTACCAACTGGTTCGCCGCGCGCGATCGCAAATCGGGGAAAACGCCCCCCTGGACGATTCCGAACAAAGCTTGATCCGGGCGCGAGTGAGCTTGCATGCAGCGTTGCAGCCAGCGGTAAGTGCGATTTGTCGCCGCCTCCACCTCTTCCCGCGTAGCGGGGTAAGGCGGACACTCGTCAAAGGCCATAATCACATCAGCGCCCAACTCATTCTGAATTTCGATCGATCGTTCCGGCGTCAAATTAATCATGCGGCCATCGCGGGGAGAACGAAAAGTCACCCCATTCTCAGAAATAGTCCGCATTTGGCTCAAGCTAAACACCTGAAAGCCACCCGAATCCGTCAGCATCGGGCCTGGCCAAGCCATAAATTTATGCAATCCGCCCGCGCCAGCGACAATTGCTTCCCCCGGCTGCAAGTGCAAGTGATAAGTATTTGCCAAAACCATTTGAGAACCCGCCGCCTCAAGATGTGCCGGTGTCAAAGTTTTGACATTAGCTAGTGTCCCTACCGGCATAAATTTAGGCGTTTCCACAACACCGTGGGGAGTAGCAAAAACCCCTGCACGCGCTTGGGTATGGCTGCAATTAGCCTGACATTTAAAAGAAAATTTCGCCTTGTCCTCAGTCATTAGTCCCCGATGCTCGTTAACCGCTACTCGGCCGTCCGTGTTATTTAATCTATTGTTGATGACATCGCGACAAAAAAAACCATGACCCCGCCCAAAAACGGAGACAAGTTTCCGACAATCGTCGTGGAGGGCAAAAAATTTTAGACCTTAGTTCTAACTCCCAGATTCACGGCGCTGCAAGTAAATCTAAAATCTAAAATCTAAAATCTAAAATCGACTGACTGACGATTAAAACGGGGAATCATCGTCGTCCAATTGTAGATCCCAGTTGCCTGAGAGAACCTGATCGACAACCGCATCCAAAGCCGCAGCATTTAAATTCCGGGCGAATTGCTCTTGCAAAGGATTGGAGAGGGGAATTAACCGCAACTGCCGTCCATCTTGAATCAGGTCAAAATAAGCACCATCTTCAGGCGACTGTTTCAGTTCCAGGTAATCAAAACTATACACGTTCAAATAAAGCGCATGGTTGGCAATCAGGGTAGAACGGTGGGGGTTGGCGAAGACTTCGAGCACATAACCTTCCCCTTCGCTATAAATCTGGCCATCTTGTATGTGAAGGTAGCGGACACGTCCTAAATCAAACAGCAATCTTTTGATATCGCGTTTGTTGACGACAATCCCTGTATCGATGATGCAAGGAGCAACTACCCTGTTATTCAATTGATCGTGACTCATGGAGTAAAAGCCTCTGTTGTAGTATTTTCCCGTCTTGAACATCAGGGAGTTAGCTAGAATTCTTGGGAAGGGAAACGCGGATCTTGAGTTTAGTCATTTTAGATAGGGAGCTTGGGGATCGCTGCCGACCGAGGTTTTCCGGGGAAAAGAGCGGGCGACAGGAGGAATGCTCGATCCAAAAAACTAGGGTGTTACAGTCCAATTCTGGCACACGCTAATCGATTGACAACTGCATACCAGATGAAAAATTTTCTATCTTATGGTGCATGATAAATGGGTTCGCTCTACGATCGACTTTTTCCGGAATCAAGGGGCTGCCATCGCAGCCGCAGTCGCTTTTTATACTTGTTTGCCGGTACCGGTGTCTTGGACTTTGGAGTTTCGGGGCATTGCCCGCTTGGCACCGGCGATCGGGCTTTTGATTGGGGGGATGCTGGGGCTGGGGGATGTTGGGTTGCAGTTGTTGGGAATGCCTGCTCTGACTCGATCGGCCTTGGTGGTAGTCTTGGGCATCGCCGTGACTGGCGGGCTGCACCTAGACGGGGCAATGGACGCGGCGGACGGGCTGGCTGTACCAGACCCGGTACGCAGGCTGGAAGTCATGCGGGACAGCGTTACAGGAGCCTTTGGGGCGATGGCTGCGATCGCGATCGTGCTGCTGAAAACTGCCGCTCTCTCGGACTTGAATAACTATCGCTGGCTGGCTTTGATGGGTGTCGCGGGTTGGGGGAGGTGGGCCCAACTGGTGGCGATCGCCCGCTATCCCTATCTCCGGGCCGAGGGTAAGGGAGCTTTTCACAAGGAATCAATTTATTCTCCTTTTGATTTTATACCGGGAGTGCTGTTGCTGCTTAGTTTGAGCGTGGTGCAAGTTGTCTTGGAGGGCGATCGGTGGCTGTTGGCGGTGGGGATGGCTTTGGGGGGAAGTGCGATCGGAATTTTTGCCGGAGCCTGGTTTAACCACCGTTTGGGGGGCCACACGGGCGATACTTACGGTGCCGTAGTCGAGTGGACGGAGGCTTTGTTGCTGTGTCTTTTGGCAGCATTGGAAGGTTAAATTGTTTCTGAGTTAACGGCACCATTCTGCATCATCCAAACGAAAAAGCTGAGGATTTGCTCGACTGGGGGCAAAGGATAGACGGATAAGTCGATCGTCACAGTTTGATTTTCGAGTTTGATAAATTGCCATTGAATGCCATTACTCACGCTCCCATAGATGATGGGGATGTTTTTTTCTTTGGCTTGATTAAAGCGTTGAGCGGCAACCATTTCGGCAATACACTGACCCAATCCGCTTTTGAGGTCGGTCTTTTTAGCTTCGACAATCACAACGGCGGGGGCTTCAATTTCTAGCACTTCGGACGATCGCGTCAGCAGAAAATCAAACACTCCATTCAGTCCGACAGCTTCGTCGATGGTGAAGTCTTCGCCGGAGAAAAGGCTAATTTGGCGATCGAGAATCCGCCTCACTTCCAGCAGTACGGGATAGATGATTCCTTCCGATCGCGCTTTTTCACTTCCCGATGTAGCGACGATGGGGAGGCTATCTTTGAGAGTGCCGCTGAGAATGTCTGAGGGTGCGATCGGGTTTAGCGGAGGTATAAAGCGAGATCCCTCTTGGACTGTCAGACCGAAAGCTTGTTTCGCTTTGGCGATCGTAGTAAATTGACTGTATGGCATAATTTTTTCTAGCTGAGCATTATAGGTTTTGTTTCGCTATTAATTACTGTAAATGATATTAATCGCGGCTACAATTCTCCTCGAACGGTACGGTGTTGCAAGAGAAATAAGTTATCGAGTTGAGTGACGGATTATTGGTCGGGTTGTCCAGTTTTGTCGAGTACATTGCGAATCGAAACTCTACCCAACAAAAACTGGCCTTGCGGATTTACGGTATGAAGGGCTAAATATGCAAGTCATAGAAACCACTATCCACAAAGCTTCGGGATTTTTAACTGATTTTTTTCATACCCTGATTAAGCAACGCCGACCCGTTTAATATACAAAATTTGATTAAACTTAACTATTGTTTTTGAAGCTTTTACCTATGGTTCAAGCATTATTTTCAACCAATTTAACCAATAGTAGTGAGATTAGCGTGCGCCAAGACTTTGCAGGTGACGAGAAACCGGGTTTCTGCGACAAATTTCGGTTGAGTACGAAAAATACACTCAGAAACCGGGTTTCTGAGATTAGCGTGCGCTATAATTCCTGTCGTTGGGTGGCGATAAACCGGATTTTTTCACCTCATACCCCTGACTGTCATGGCATATTTTGGTGAAAAAATCCGGTGTTAAATGAAGGGAAATGCAACGGCAAATTTTCCATTCATTCTCAATTTTTACGCTTTCGGCTCAACCCAAACAGTCATCCCCTCAACCCTCAAACCTTTGCCACGAGTGCCGCAATATTGACCGTTAGCAGTAACAGGAGTATCGCCCACATTCTGGATGTGAGCCGTATAAAATACGTCGTATTTATCAGCTTGCGGCCCTGTCAGGCGGGCGGCAAATCCCTCAATGCGCTTGGCTTTGCCCCGGAATCCAGCTAACTCTCCTTCCGAGATCCAAGCAGTGTCGCCCACTCCTTCAACGTGAGCCATGTACTGCAAATTTAAACCGGCAACGGGAGGCTCTATTTTAATTTGAAATCCTTCCACGCGGCGGCCTTGAGCTTTAGTACCCGCATATTCTTGATCGCTAAAAGTTCGATCGCCAATTCCTTGAATATGCGCCAACACTTTTAAACCCACAGGCGCCACAACTTGGGAACTCGCAGACGGCGCGATCCAAACTTTGATGCCCTCAATTCTCAAAGCTTTGCCGCGAGTGCCGCAATATTCGCCGTTGGAGGACACGTCGGTGTCGCTGATATTCTGAATGTGAGCGCTATAAAATACGTCGTACTTATCAGCTTGCGGCCCGCTCAACCGCACTGCAAATCCTTCAATTCGTTTCGCTTGACCCCGAAAACCCGCCAATTCTCCCTCGCTAAGCCAAGGAGTATCGCCAACACCTTCGACGTGAGCCATGTACTCGACATTTAAGCCGGGAATTGGCGGATCGATATTAATCGCAAATCCTTCGACGCGCAGCCCCCGCCCCTTAGAACCCGCGTATTCTTGAGCACCGAAAGTTCGATCGCCAATCCCCTGAATGTGCACCAAAACTTTGATTCCCAAACCGCCCTCTACTGCCACCGCTGGTTGAATGTTCCGGGGTGCCCCAAAAACAATGTTCCCAGAACCGGTTGTCGGGAGAGACTTAGGTACTTCCACGCTGGGAACAATAATTACCTCGTGCATGGGGGCAGAAGGTGCGGGGGATTCCAAAATCTGGATCTGTGGCGCAACTGTAACTTGTTTCGGTGCCACATTTCCTGAGGGGATGACAATCACTTCTGGCAAAGGTTCAGCGCTGATTTTTTGTTCTGGCGCTGGTTTAAATGCGGGTTCGACTTTTGCAGGTGCTGCTTTTACCATCTCAGCAATGGTTAATTTGCCTCTGGAAATGGCTACGGCTATTTGTTTGCCAAAAGCGGCGCTGACTGTTTCTTCGAGAATGACCCACTGTTCGTCGTCTAATTTGTCTTGCTGTTCTACCAGGGCCAGCACTGCTGAAACTGGGTGTTTGCCACTGACTAAGGATTCTGCGTCGGAATGCAGTTGAGTTGGGGTAGATTCGGAAATCGCGCGTTGCAGTTCGCGGGCTCTGGCATGAACTGATTGTAAGGGGGCGAAGTCGCTTTGTTCGCGGTGGGCGATCGCCAATACTCGATCGATCACTTTCAATGCTGCATCGCGAATTTCTGCTTTACCTTCAGAAGCTGCGGCAGTCTCGACTAAGTTTTGAATGTCTTTGAGGGAAGCAATTTCCCCCGGTGCGATCGCGGATTTGTTGAGTTCGAGAGCTTGTTTTTGGACTGCGGCAAAGTTGCGGCTGTAGGCTGCTACTTCTTGCAGCAAGCTGTCAGAGGGAGGAAGGCCAGAGTCTTGCAGTTGTTTTGCTGCTTGGGATAGGCGATCGGCCAAATTAGCATAAGTTTCCGATAGTCGGGCTATTTGTTGTAGCAAATCTTTATGAGCTAATTCCATATGGGTCTTGCAGTAAATATTTAACTTGCTGATTATAGACGTTGAGCGTCTTCTGAAGGTAGAAGGCAGTAGTCGTTAGTCATTAGTCCCAGGGAAAAAGAAAAATGCTCCCCCTCTCCGACTCCTCCACTCGGACACTCTCCGACTCCCCCACCCAGACACCCGGACACTCTCCGACTCCCCACTCTCCGACTCATCCTCTGGCATCCCCCGCGTGATCTCCGTCACAACAGTGCAAATACTTAGTCACACTCTGCGACTCCGGCTGTCACGAGTGGCCCGTAACAATGTCACACCTATCGAGCAATAGCCGTCACTGCTGATTCTGTGAAAACAGTTGATACTTAGGCTTGAACCAATAAAATCCCGAAGTGTTATGGTACTAATTCGCGATCTCGCCCAGCAAGCTCTGGCTCTAGGCTATCTAACCATTGAAGCCGAAAATCAACTGCGGCGGATGTTAACTACCACTCAGTATGACTTGGAAGACTTAAATGCTTTTATGGCTTTGCAACTAGCAGCTATGTCCGGAGGAGTGAAACAAGAGTCTCGCGAGCTAAAAAAGTTTGAAATCTTTGGCGAGACGGCTTCCGAAACTTCTTGTTAGTAATTAGTTGGCTTTTGATTCGTTAAAATTTAGTAAGGGACATTTCTACCGTGCAGGTTCGTGAAGTTGTAAAACAAGCTATTGCCGCTGGATATCTGAGTTTGGAAGCGGAAAATGAAATGCAGAAGATTTTTTCCTCAGCCAAGTGTGATTTGGAAGATTTGAATGCTTTTATGAGCTTGCAGTTAGCTGCGATGGCGGGTCGGGTGAGGCAAGAGTCTTTGGAATTAATAAAAATGCCAAATTTTGCGGATAGAAATTAATTTTTCCTACAATTATCTGGCAAGTTAAGTATTAACTTTTATCCTCAAAAAACGCGGAAAAGCTATAATTATTTGGATGACTTATCTACTAATTAAATAAAAAATATTGGTATTTTGGTTCAATGGGTGTTGAGCAAATTAAATAAAATTGAAATAAATATTAAAATGAATATTTAAGTGGAGAGTGAGGACTTGACTCGTCAAAGGTCAGGCTTGGATGACTAGACCTGTCAAGGTGTAGTCAAAGTGTTTGCTTCGTAACAGTTGAGCATTCTGCTTGAAAAGTTATGTATTGTTAATTCTCTATCAAAGGGAGAATATTTATCGATCGCCCCAAGCAGAGATTTCAAGCGTTTGAGCCACTTTTTAGGCATTGCATAATTGCGGGGTGATTTTGATTGTTTTTTGTGGAATGGGCTCTCGTAGCCCGAAGGGGTGTATTTTCACACCAGGGGGAACACCCCAAAATATATTAGGATCGCGAATTAAATAACTTACAATTTTAATTGTTATTGTGGGATGGGCGTCCCCCCCGTCTTTTTTGGACGGGCGGGACGCCCATCCCACAAACTTGTGGAAGTTATTTAATTCTCATTCCTTAGTGTCAACTTAAGCTTTTAGTCCGCTAGTCCTCCCGCTCACCCGGAAGTCCGCCAGGGAATGAATTCCCTGTCTCATAGCTAAAGTCCTCTCAAAGAGGACTGAAGAACTCATTAGTCCTCATAGCGAGGACTTGAGCTTTGAGGCTCTTGTTGAAACAAGAGCCGGAATGACGGTTTAACGTGTTTGTTGACACCAATGCCCACAATAATCATCCTCAAATTGTGTAAGACCCCTTTTTCACCATCGGGACAGGTATGCCTGGGATGAGGGCAAACAATTTATGATCAATGATTAACTGCACTTGGTATGAAACAGCTAATATTATTTCCCCTCCATCGACCGCAATAAAGTTAGTTCGTAGTGAGGAGTTTAACCCTCATAAAACTCGCTGGTACTTCCGTCGTCACTACAAACGTTGCAACGGCTATTTTACCAAATTTTATATACTCAATAAGACTATTTCCTACGACTCCGACGCTCTAACTCTTTAATTACTCTCAGAACAAACAACGACATTAAAGCGCCAATTAATGCCAGTTGCCACAACCCACATCCGGCAGCAGTTCCTAAAGCTGCTGACACCCAAATAGCGGCGGCAGATGTGAGTCCGTGAACTTCAACTTTACCTCTTTCCTGGTGATTTTGCCGCAGGATTTCTCCACCTCCCAAAAACCCAATCCCGGCAGCAATGCCTTGAATTACCCGCGCTACAGCATCTCCTCCGTTTTCGTTTTTCCCCATTGCTAGCGGCATTAAAACAAACAGTGCACAACCCATGCTAACTAGCATATGAGTTCTCAATCCCGCTGGTTTGTTTCTGAGTTGGCGCTCCCATCCAATAATTCCGCCAACAAACATGGCTAGGCACAACCTTAACAGTATGCCTAGCCAATGATCGGGAGACCACAAGTTAGCGATCGACAATGTTTTACTGCAAATAATTAATCCGAAGATTCCAATATTAGCGGAGCACGATGTCCGATCGCAATCTCACTGCCAAATCTTGTTCCGGGCGAATCACGAGCACGTCAACGCTGCGCCGCCCCAACAATACTCCAGCTAAAGCGCCGATCCCAGCGCCTCCTAATACTTCTTCAGTCGCGATCGCTTTGTCGCCGGTAATGCCTGCGAGTGCTGCTGCTGCTGCTGCACCCAAGGCTGCACCTTGCGCTACTGAACCTGTGCCAGCACCTTTTTGGACTCTTTCGGTTCTGGTAATAATTCCCGAATAGCCATCAATCCGATAGCGTTGGCGGCGGCTGATAATTAACTCTCTGGCAACAAATTGAGTACCGATTTGATTGCCTCTTCTGACAGGTTGCAGTGCCCCGACTATCTGGCTGCCTCTGGGGATTAATACTCTGCCTTGAGGTGTGCGGATGTCTTGCGCTACAGTTAAAGTTAAAGGTGCAGTTTCTTCGCGGGTGACAACTATTTTGTCTTTTTCATAGCTAACTGGAATTACACTGCCCGACGGAATTCGGATGCTATCAAATTGGGAAATTCGTTGTTGAGCTTCTGCGGGAGTAGCTACCACCAGCGGCGCGCTGGTTCCAACTGTAATGCCCAGTGCGAGGATTGCTGCTGTTGCTGAACGCCATTTTTGAGAAGTAATCATATAAATTGTCTCCTTGCTTCGGTTTTTGTTTACTTAGGAACGCACTACTGCTAAATTTGTTTCTTGTTTCGCATTCATCTGATGTTTTGATTATGGCAGGCTGGAATTCTACCAGTTGGGAAGATAAGGTTGATAATCCAGAAGTTGAAAATTTGGAAAAATTGAGAAAATCCGCAAGACAGGGGCGATCGGGAAGATAAGGAAGATAGTCAACAGTCAACATTCAACAATCAACAGTCAACAGTCAACAATTAATTGTTGAGAGCGTTTAAGGCTAATAATCCAGCACCGAAAGCTGGTTCGTATCGGGGCGAAATAACCTTAGCTTTTGGGGCGATCGCACTTATGGCTGCTTCAAACCGACCTCGGCAATTTGCCTCTCCACCCCACACACCTCCTACAATCACAATTTCAAATTCTTCTGTTTGGTTAAATAGCGCTGAAATGGCTATTTTGGTTGAATAGGTTAATTCTGCTACAGCATTATTGATAATGCAGTCAGCGACGCGATCGCCCTCTGCTGCGGCTCGATCGACAATCGGCGCTAAAGCTGCAATTTCTTTGACTCCCCAACCGCGCCCGTAAACAACTTC
This sequence comes from Microcoleus sp. T3_A4, assembly GCF_036700465.1. Taxonomy (NCBI): domain Bacteria; kingdom Bacillati; phylum Cyanobacteriota; class Cyanophyceae; order Oscillatoriales; family Microcoleaceae; genus Microcoleus; species Microcoleus sp. T3_A4. The sequence goes on from NZ_JAUBOY010000023.1 coordinate 58,638, forward strand.
TACTAATTCTTCTAGGTTATTGAGGCCTAAATGCGTTTGAAGTTTTTCCGCAAGCGTGGTAAAATCTTCGCGTCCGTCATAGAACTTCAAAGCAGCTTGCAAACCCTGAAGGGCGATGTTATATCCGCTGCCTTCATCGCCTAAAATATATCCCCAACCGCCGACTCGTTTAGTTTTCCCTTGACGGTTTTGCCCGAAAACAATGGAACCGGTTCCTGAAATAACGGCGATACCTACTGGATAACCTGTACCGCCAGCAAGTGCGATCGCGCAGTCGCTGCAAATTACGATATTCCTGGGCAGGAACGATCGGGTTACTGGTAAAGTATTCGTCAACTGCAAGTTCTGCACTACAAATTGCACTATTTCACGATCTTTGGGACGCCCGACTCCTGCTAGTCCCAGACCAATTGCTTCTATGTTGAGATTGCTATTCGTCTCGATTTTAGCGGACAGAACTGCTCGTTCGATCGCCAATTGGATGGATTGTTTTGCTGTCTCAATTCCCAGGGTTTGATAATTTGACGGCCCTGCTTCACCCCGTCCTAAAACAAGGTGGTTGTCATCCATTAAAAGGCAGATAGTTTTAGTGCCGCCACCGTCGATGCCGAATACGTAGCTCATGAATAATTTAGAGAATAATAGAGCAACCCAGATTAACAGAGATATCTCTATTCTACGCTTTGTACAATCCGATTAAATCGACAGAGCAATGCTAATAATAATTAAACCTAATAATGCTAACCAAACCAGATGGCGCTGACACCAATTTTTGATTGATTGCATCCAGCCGCCGCTGATGTAACGGCTCGTCTGTGGTACAAGCGGCTCAGCTTGATTGTGATAAAGCGTGCATTCTTTTGCAAAGGGACGCTGCGGGTAGTTGCAAGTGTCGTCTGCGTGATAAATACAGGTAGTGCACAGAAATTCTTCGGGTTTTGATCTATAAAGAGGGATACCCGGATGACCGAAAGCTTTGAGGGGGATTTTGCAGTGTGGACAGGCGAGCGCTTGGGCGTCTACAGGTTGGTGACAGCGGGGGCAATCAGGCATAGACAGCAGGGTGATGGGGTAATGTGGTGGGTAGGCTCATTAGCGGGTTTTCCGAACGCCGAGAATGCGCGATCGCCTCGCCATCAGGCCGCTGGATGCTCCAAAATAGAAAGGTAGGTGTGCGCTGATGTAACTTTAAGTTTACAGATAGTTTCGCAGCGACAGCAGGCGACCTGAGCCGATCGGGTATGAAAGGGCAAACATTAGGAAAAATCTATGGATAACAATAGCAACTTACTCAAACAACTGGTAATGCTGGGCATTGGTACTACCTCCCTGGTGGCAGAGAAATTGCAGGAAGTCAGCGAGCAATGGGTCAAAGATGGCAAAATCAATCCTGAGCAAGCCAAAACCTTTGTCGATGACATGACGGAGCATATCAAGTCTGAACAGGGTAATTGGGAGACGCAGTTGCAGCGGCAACTACGGAATATGCTGCAAGATATGGGAGTCCCCCGACAGTCCGAAATGGATGAGTTGCGGGGAAGGCTTGATCGTTTGGAACGTCAGATGCGGGATTTAGAAAACCGTAACTGGCGCTGAGTTCGATCCTCTTCTGCAAGCTTCGCTAACGCCCGCGAGAAGTTCGCTGCTATCTTGTGATAAGATTGTCACCCGAAGGCAGAAGGCTAAAAAAAGGCACTTATGTAGAAGCCATTTATGTAGAATAACAAACATTTTGACTTCATACTTTGGCCTGGAAAATTATCTGGTACCTGCCGTTCTTTGGTGGAAAAGTTCAGATAAAATTTGGTAGTTCTTGTTGTACTAGATGTCTTAGATATCTGAGATATCGCGGTTAAAAGTATTAGGAGGATTAATTTTGCGAGGAGTTCTAGTCAGCTTGGGAGTAATGCTGGTTTGCTTTTTGTTTTTGATAGTCGCTCAAATGGGCGGTTCTGGGTCCCAAGCAGTTGCAGCCGAATTGAACAATCTTTTACCCGAGACTGCTATTGAGAAGTTGTCAGCGCAGTCTTTGAATGAAAATAGCTTGCTAGTAGCTGATGCTACTTTACCAGAGGTACCAGCTACTATCGCTGGCAATGACATGACTGATAATACTGAGAAAACTGTCACCACAGATTCCGGTCTGAAATATGTTGAATTAAAAGAGGGTAATGGGGCGACTCCAAAAACCGGGCAGAAGGTGGTGGTGCACTACACTGGAACTTTGGAGGATGGCACGAAGTTTGACAGTTCGCGCGATCGCAATTCTCCTTTTGAGTTCCAAATTGGCGTGGGTCAAGTAATTAAGGGTTGGGATGAAGGTGTCGGTACGATGAAAGTTGGAGACCGCCGCAAGTTGATTATTCCCCCTGAACTCGGTTACGGTGCTCGCGGTGCGGGCGGGGTGATTCCTCCTAATGCTACGCTGATTTTTGATGTGGAATTGTTGAGAATCGCTGGCTAGGTAGCTCAATCTAATTCAACGTATAACTTTTACGGTGTTTAGAAACCCGGTTTTTTTTAAGAAACCGGGTTTCTGTGTATGTTCTGGTTGATTTACGATCGCTTCGGAGATGCGAGATTGCGGAAGCAGGTAAATTGGGCGTCAAATAATAGTTTGATGATTCCTGTGGGCCCGTTTCTGTGTTTGGTAATAATTACTTCTGCAATTCCGCGATCGGGCGAATCAGGGTTATAGTATTCATCGCGGTAGAGCATAATTACTAAATCTGCGTCTTGCTCTATACTATTATGAGCGTACAATCCTTGTGTAACAAAGTTTTCAACTTTCTCTACCGTTAGATCGTAAACCATTTCTTCGCCGATGAAATCTATTTTTTTTATTTTATCCCAATAGATATCGCTAACAGCAATTTTCACAATTTCTTCTGATTCTAGAAGAGTTGCTAACTGCAAAGCTCGTTCTCTATTGATATCACATTGATAGGAACTGTCGCCACAATAGCGCACGCCCAAACCTGCTTGAATTTGTTTAGTTGTTAAACCCAAACGTTGTGTGGCAATATTAACTTGGGTTCGCCAAAGTTGGTTGGGAATTAAATCTCGGTTGGTATTAGCCCGTCCAGATTTTTCTAGATATATTTTGACGGCGGCTAAACTTTCTTGTTTATAATTGCCAACCGCACCAATCCGATATACAAATTTTTCTAGCTCTTGCTTCCCACCTACCCATACTTGATATTGAGTTCGCCCTTTATTTCCTTGGAAAATTGATTTTAAAGAAGCATTAATATTCAATTTTAATAATAACGATCGAACTCCCCGCGCTAGTTTTTCGCTACTAGATCCATAGTAAACACTGGGATAGTGGGAATTGTCTTTACTCGTGCGGATACAACCATCCGTGGCCCATAGGTGTCGAAGGAAAAGAGCGATCGATTCTTGCGGTTGGGTAAATACTAAACTGGGAATAAATTTTTCATAGGAACGTAAACCAAATATTTCTAATTGTTCGAGCCATTTAGTAATCTGATTTTTGATATTGGGAGCGAGACTATAACTAGCGGGGAGATAAACTTGATACCAATCGCGTTCCCGTTTTATGCGGGGATTAATTTTATCACCAAATACTTCTCTAGCCAAATGTGCAACTAATTCAGCTAAATCTAATTCTCGCGTCCTGTACTGAATGGTATGTCGGGGTAAAGTACAACCATCACCAATTAAATGTCCTAGTAAAGCCAATTCAGCATTACCCATCGTCTGCACTTCAGTACAAGGAATTGAGCGAGGTGTAGCAATTCGATCGCCTATTTTTAATTCATCTAAACGCTTCCAACCATCTGATGTAAAGAACTTATGATTGCCTGTTGCTGTAATCGAATTTCCCAAGCAAGTCGTCATCTCCCAGACTGGCTTGACTCCAGTACAAAAAGCATTAGTCACCATCGCTTTTTCCTGTTTCAGGGTATCTGAATTTAATCCCCAAACAGCAAAGCCAGATTTGCCGACTAAATCACGAATCGGGACTTCTAATCCACTATCCGCCAGCGTAACTAAACTATCGCCACCGAGACATCCACTTTCTCTCAAATCAGACATCATCGGCCGCTTGTTTGTCCTCGCTTCCACACCCCGACTCAACTGAGATAAGGCAATAATCGGCACGTTGAGTTCGCGGGCTAAACCTTTAAGACTTCTGGTAATTCGAGATAGTTCTTGCACGCGGTTGTCGCTGGTACCTTCCATTAATTGCAGGTAATCTAGCAAGACTAATCCTAGGGTTCCGCCTTGTTCTGCTTGGAGGCGGCGGACTTTCGATCGTATTTCTGTGACGGTAATATTGGGAGTATCGTCAATAAATAGTGGTAGTTCTGATAAGTTGCCAATGGCTGTACTGATTGGTTCCCATTCGTTTTGACTGATTCTACCCGATCGCAACCTGTTACTTTCTATTTTGGCTTCACTGGACAGGATACGCTGCACTAGCTGTTCTTTCGACATTTCTAAGCTGAAAACGGCAACCGGCAATTTTTGCTGTCCGGCGGCGATGTGGTGGGCGATGTTGGTACAAAAGGCTGTTTTGCCCATCGCCGGCCTAGCTGCAACGATGATTAAATCCGATCGCTGAAAGCCTCCTGTCATAGCATCTAAGTCATAGAAACCGCAGGGAATACCGGGAAGTGTCAGGCCTTCATTGCGATTTTCTAGGTCTTGAAATGTTTGGTTTAGCGTTTCGCCGATCGACACTAAATCCTGTTGTGGGCGTTCTTGAGTTATGCTGAAAATTTCTTGTTCGGCGCGGTCTAAGACTGTTTCTAGTGGTGTTGCCGTCTCGTAACCTAATTGTACTATGTTGTTGCCAGCTTCGATTAATTTGCGGCGCTGATATTTGTCTTCAACTAAAACTGCATATTGGTCGATGTTGACTGCGGAAACTGTGCGATCGACTAATTGTGCTAATTTAGTTAGTCCTCCTACTTGCTCTAACTGGTTGCGGTCGGTTAGGGAAGTTGTTACCGTCATTAAATCCGTAGGTTGACCCTGTAAAAATAGGCCTAATGCCGATCGATAAATGACTTGATGAGCGGTGATGGCAAAAAACTCCGGTCGCAGCAGTTCGGCAATTCGGGAAATAGCTTCGGGGTCAATTAAAATCCCGCCCAAAATTGCTTCTTCTGCCTCTATATTTGTCGGCATCAAATCGCTCATTAGTCAATAGTCCTCAGTCATTAGTCCGCAGTCATTAGTTATTAGTTGTCAGTGATTAGTCGTCAGTTTTGAATCCTTAGTTAGCAGTCCTCAGTCCTTAGTTAGCGGTACTCAGTTCTTAGCTAATGACTAATGACTAACAACTAATGACTGATGACTAATGGCTAACAACTAATAACTGATGACTGATGACTCTTAATTACATCGGAACAACTTGAATATCAACTTCGGCGGTAACTTCTGCGTGTAGTTTGATTTCAGCTTTGTATGTACCAGTTTGGCGAATTTCGGGCAGAGTGATGCCGCGCCGATCGACTTCTTGACTGGTAGAGTTGAAAATCAGTTCTGCTACTTCTTGGTTGGTAACAGTACCAAAAATCGCGTCTGCTTCGCCAACTTGCTTGGAGATGATGAAAGGCCCAGCCGATTGGAGGGCGGTTTTGCGGACTTCAGCTTGCTGCTTGAGCTCTAGCTGGCGCAGTCTTTCTTCTTCACGGCGCCGCTCTGCTTGCTTGAGAATGCCGGGAGTGGCTCTAAATCCCATTCCTTGGGGTACTAGGTAGTTGCGGGCATAGCCTGGGGCTACTTCTACTACGTCGCCAGCTTTGCCGAGTTTGCTGACATCTTTATTTAAAACTAATTGGACGCGCTTGGCCATGATCGTGGGTTGTGGGGTTTTAACTGCAACTTTTTATAATAGCGAAGTTTGAGGGGCGATCGCAAGGAAGTTCGGCAACGGATTTGGTAGCGGATGTAACGGATTTAACGGATTTAACGGATGGATGTTGAGATTCGAGGTTCGAGGGAAGAAACAGGGATAATATTTTTAACGGGCAAATTCAGTTGGAAATTACGCAAAACAGGGGTGCTGTAATGAGCAAAATCAACTACAGTACAATGTGTTATCGAGAACTCAGGGTTTATTTTCAAGGCGCTGGGCGACGATCGATCGCGCTACAGTAGTAACTAACTGGGTCGAATTGATCGGCTTGGCTAAGTGTTGATCAAATCCGGCTTGTAAAACTTGACGCTCGTTCCCTTCTCCAGCATAGGCGGTTAAGGCGATCGCCAACAACTGCCGATACTCAGGCGCAAGCTGAGTGCGGATGCGATTTATCAACATATACCCGTCCATCTGGGGCATTCCGATGTCGCTAACAAGCAAATCCGGTGCAGTTTGTTCGATCGACTCTAGCGCCTCAGCAGCAGATGACAGAGAAATCACCTCTGCACCCGCTTCCTCAAGCACAAAAGCGACAAAATCTCGCGAGTCGAGTTCATCATCTACCACCAAAATTCTCAATCCAGCTAGTGGCAAGGATGAGAGATCGGGACAAGCAGCCCCATGACGTTCTTCCTCCTCCTGCCTTCTAGAATCATCATTTAATAGCGGTAATCTCACCGTAAACGTCGCTCCTTGACCTTCTCCGGCGCTTTCTGCAAACACCGTTCCGCCGTGCAGTTCGATCAGTTGGCGGACGATCGCCAATCCCAATCCCAAGCCGCCAAATTTGCGAGTTGTTGCGCCGTCTTCTTGTCGGAAATGGTCAAAAACATAAGGCAAGAAATCGGGAATAATGCCTTTACCAGTATCTATGACTTGAATTTGAGCTTGGTGTTCGACTTGCTCTAATCGAACTTCTACTCGACCGCCTTCGGGCGTAAATTTCACAGCATTTGATAACAAATTCCACACAATTTGTTGCAAGCGACTTGTATCGCCCAGAACTTGCCCGACATCGGAATTTAAAATTGTTTGAATTTGAATTTTTTTAGCTTCGGCTGCTAATTGCACGGTTTCCACAGCAGATGGAATAATGGTTGCCAGATTCATCGGAGCAACATTCAATCTGAGTTTTCCTTGCAGAATCCGAGACACGTCAAGCAAGTCTTCGATTAATTGAGATTGCAGTCTGGCGTTGCGCTCAATTGTCTCAAAAGCCTTGGCACTTTGACTCGCGTTCAGCTTGCCGCCGACGAGCAGTTGCGACCAGCCTAAAATCGGATTCAGGGGCGATCGCAACTCGTGAGAAAGCACAGCCAGAAACTCGTCTTTAATGCGGTTAGCTCGCTCGGCTTCCGTGCGGGCAGTTTGTTCTAATTGGAGAACTATATCACGCTCGGTTTCCACTTGTTTGCGTTCTGTAATGTCGATTACAGAGCCGATATAACCCTCAAATTGTCCGCTTTCGGAAAATCTGGGAGCTGCAGCATCTATCGCCCAAGAATATCCGCCATCCTTGCGCCCGACGCGATATTCCACGCTGTACCGTTCCTGGCGTTCCTTGGCGGTCAAAAATGCCTTCTTTACCTGTTCTCGGTCTTCTGGATGCAGCGCGTTTATCCAACCCAATCCCAAACCTGTTTCCTCAGTTTGACCTGTGAATTCATACCAGGTTTCGCTCAAGAAAGTGCAATAGCCTGTGGAGTCTGTTACCCATACCATAAAAGGAGCGTTGTTAGCCATAGTGCGGAATCGTTCTTCGCTTTCTTGCAGCGCTGCTTCTGCTTGTTTGCGTTCTGTGATATCCCGACAGACAATCACTCCGCCTTGGATTTCGTTGCTAGTATCAACTACTGGATAACCGCTGATACTGATCCAGCGATCTTCGGAATCTTCGCGGCGGACAAATACCTCTACATCATTGACATATTCACCTTTGATTGCTCGGACTAGAGGTAGTTCAGCGGCGGGGAAGAGGGTTTTTTTATCTGCCAAAAATAGTCCGTAAGTGCTCGACCATTCCTCACAAGATTTTTCATTCGATAGCTGACCGAATACCCCCACTGCGGCTTGGTTAAACAACACAAACTCCCCTTGTTGATTTGCCAAAATTAAACCATCGCCAATGCTGTCAATGATGACTTGCAGTAACTTAGTTTGTTCTTGCATGGCGACTTCTGCTCGTTTGCGATTTGTGATTTCGCTAGAGATGCCAATCAGGCCGATGACTTCTCCCGCTTGATTGCGGTATGGAGCTTTCATTACCAGAAATGTCCGAATGCCATCGTGAGATTCTTCGAGGACTTCTGTTTGTCCAGACTCCATAATGCGCCGATCGTTTTCCGTGACTGTGACTGCAAGTTCTGTTACTGGGTATAAATCGATATCGCGACCACCAATTACTTCAGAAGCAGATTTGCCCATTATTTCCAGCGTGGCTGGATTTGCATAAATAATCTGTCCTTCTCGATTTTTGACAAAAATTGGCGTGGGCGCTGACTCGTTAATTACGTTCAAAATCGCATTCTTTTGGCGCAGTTCTTCTTCAGTGCGTTTGCGATCGCTAATATCGCTCCAATAAACGGTAAGTCCTTCGGCCGCAGGATAGGCGCTCACTTCTATATAGATCTGGAGCGAAGGCGAGAACTCTTCAAACTTGACAGAAACTTGTTCGGAAACAACTCGATGAAATTCTTGATATGCCCTTGAATTGGATTCTTTCTCGGCAGGGAATACCTCCCAGATCGATCGACCTAGTAAGTCGTTTCTCGATCGAGAAAGCAGTTTTTCTGCTGTGGCATTAACGTAGGTATAGCGCCATTGTGCATCGATCGCCATAAAGGCATCGGTAATACTTTCTAGAATATTGCTGACTTGCTGGGAGGCCACTTGCACCGCGAGTTCAGCGTTTTTGCGCTCGGTGATGATTTCGGAAAAAATCATGATACCGCCAATCTCATTGGTGTTGGTTCGCCAAGGGTGAATTTCCCAGCGCACCCAGTCGATTAAGCCATCAGGGCGGGGAAACCGATCTTCTTGGCAGATTTCAACTGCTCCCGCCAGACAGCGCTGGTGGACTTGTCTCCAATGATCGGGCAAATTGGGAAAGATGTCGTAGTGCGATCGGCCCACAATGTTTTGAGTGCCGAGCCCGTAACTTGACAGCCAGCGGTCGCTCACCAGCATATACCGCATCTGGCGGTCAAACATCGCCACCCCCGCAGGCGAATGTTTGACGAACAGCCGCAGTTGCTCTTCCTGTTGCCGCAGGAGATTTTCGGATTGTTTGCGATCAGTGATTTCTTGGAAAAGTATGGCGACTTGTCGGCTCTGCGGCTCAGGAGTGCGGAACGCCAAAACGTCGAACCAGCGGTTCATGACTTCTGATCCGTGCTCGAAGCGCAAGGGTTCCCCCGTCAGGGCGACTTTGCCGTACATCTCAAACCAATAATCTTCGATATCTGGAACGAGCTGGCGCGCCGTTTTACCCGCAGCTTGTTCAAGTCCGGTTTGTTTCAAGAAAGCCGGATTGACTTCCAAAAAGCGGTAATCGATCGGCTTTTCGTTTTTGTCAAACAGCATTTCGATGATGCAAAAGCCTTCGTCTAGGCACTCAAACAAAGTGCGATAGCGTTCCTCAGAGTGGCGCAAAGCAGCAAGAGCTTGTTTGCGATCGCTAATATCCATAAAGGCTGCCACACAGCCACGAACGGCACCCTGCTCGTCAAATAACGGCACCGCATTCACCAACCAATCAAAGGCCACCCCGTCCTCGCGCACCATTTGAATTTCCACATCTCGCACTTCGACGCCCGAAGCCACGGCTAGTTGCATGGGCAGTTGTTCTCCCGGAATTTCTTCTCCGTTGCGGAATCGTCTAAACGGAAGGGCTGCGGCTTGCTCTCCGGTTCCAGAAACATTGGTATCGGGTGGCACTATCAACATCGACTGGGCAAATCGGTTAGCGCGAATTACTTTACACTGTGGGTCGTCTGCGATCGTAATACCGACGGGTACAGCATCAAGTATCGATTCGAGTTCATTGACTCGTCGCTCTAATTCTTGGTTGAGCCGTTCAATTTCTTTTTTGGTAGCTTTGCGATCGGTAATTTCATGCACCGTCACATTCACTCCCAGGACGCGATCGTCCTCGGCTTTCAGGGGATAGAGACTCAATAGCCAATCCTGTTCGACTCCCGGCTGTGCTGAGTTCGTCCTGCGAATTTCGAGCTGTTTGAGTGGAACTTTAGTTTCAATAACTTTTCGGTAAAGTGGCTCTAAATCATCTGCCATTTCTGGCAAGATTTCGCGCAATGTTTTGCCGATGTGGGCGGCGGCTGGAACTCCGTTAATTTCTGCTAGCCAATCGTTGATGCGGACAAAGCGCAACTCAGTATCGAGGAAGCAAAGTCCGATCGGCGCACTAGCATAAATCGCCTCGATTTCTGCTAGTTGTTGGTGTGCCGTTTGCGCTTGTTGAATAAAAACAGCCCGATCCGCCTTCTGCTGAGTCACATCTTGAAAATAAACGGCAAGCCCCGATGGGATCGGATAAGCTCGTACCGCATACCAAGCATTGAGTGGCGGATAAAAAGATTCAAAACTAACCGTAACTTGGAAGGTGGCGGCGTGGCGATATTCCTGTTCAAACAAACTGCCCACAGATTCTGGAAACTCTTCCCAAATGCTGTTGCCAATCACCTCTTGCGGGAGTCGATTCAGCCACCGCGCCGCTTGCAAATTGAGGTAGGTAAATCGCCAGTCTCGATCCAAAGCAAAGAACCCATTTGAAATACTTTCGAGGGTGTCTGAGATTTGGGGCGCGGGCGCGTTACAGACTGGTTCGGGCTGAGGTTGAGCGATCTCCGTGAAGGTTGTAACTACCGCGTAGGGAGTCGATCGATCTCCCTGAAATAAAGGTTGAGAATTGAGCGTCAACCAAATCAATTCTCCCTGTGGCCGATAAAAGCCCATGATGACATTTGAGCATGGTTGCCCGGTTTGTAGCGCCACCATCGCCGGATGTGTTTCACCAGGAAAATCCGAGCCATCTTCACGCAGAGTCTGCCAGCGACTGTTGATTGAAGTGCATAACAGCATCTGTTCTGCTGTCATCCCCAACAGCTCTTGGGCGTGAGAATTGCACCCCTGAATGCTACCATCTGCCAATTGCAGAACCATCCCGACATCAGTTGGCAAAGGCGCGACTGGGTAGAACGCTTTGTTAGAATCCGTTGAAACAAAGGGGTCGATTTTTGCTTGGGGTTCAGTATTGCGTGGGTTTTGCATCGGTTTCTAACAACGCTCATTTTACTTTGGGCAAAGCAAATCGCGCTCAATAATAGGGAAATAACCAGAGGAACTTTTGACTTGAGCAGGGTGACACTTCAAACCTAAGATGGATGTCGATCGTTCTGCGGTAATATCGATATCTAGACAATTTATTTTATCGTAGAGTCCCACGTCTGAACCAGTTGCGGGATTCAGCACAGGCGACGGGGAATTTTCTGGCTGTTTCAAATGCGAGGTCAGTCCCTCTCATTATTTTTCGGGTTGCTGCATATTACCCATGGCTGTTACTCGTTTTCGGGTGCGAACAGATGGCACTTGCACACAGATAAATAAGTAGATGAAGCTTGAAAATACATCACCCCTCTCTCGCTGCGAGTGAAACGAAGCAATTGCTCTTGTTGTGCCCGCCTTACATTCTGTTACATAGTAAACTTTATTTGCGCCTACCTACTTAGAAACCCCGTTTCTTGGTGTAAATCTAACCGGAAATTTAGGCAAGATAATGTTCGTCTCAACGGTAAACGGGCGATCGCATTTACTTCAATACAGGGTCGCCTGCTTCCTCCAGTCCCAACGTTTGTGTCACGTTTGCCGTTCATCTCACAAACTTAATCCTATGCACATATTCACAGCCGCCGATCGCACCTATATTCTGGGGTTAGCAGCACTTCTCAAGTCTCTAGATCTAAATGTTAGCGAATCTGGGGAGGAGCAGGTCAAAATTACCGTTGTATCTACCAGGATATATTCACCGCAAAAGGAACAGTTACAGAATTGCTGCAAATACCAGATTGAATGGCAAGAATTGCAATCTAATTACGACCAACTTCTTTCGGTATCAGGTTCTAAACTGCCTTACGTTAAATTGGAGCCGCGAAAATATACTAAAGAAACAGAAAGGCTGATTTGGCTCGACAGCGATACGATCGTTATGGGCAGCTTAAAGCCGCTGTGGAACCTAGATTTTGAAACTCTGCCGATAGCAGCCGCAGCCAACACCTGGGGAAATCCCAACAATTATCAAGCTCAAAACCCTTATTTCAATAGTGGTGTTTTAGTTTACAACATGAAGCTTTGGGAGGAAGAGCAACTGTCGGAAAAGTTGCTCCAAAATGCTAGAACCCACGTTTGGGGCGATCGCGATCAAGGTGCATTAAATTCAGTTTTAGTGGGAAGGTGGAAGCAACTAGACCAAATATGGAACAACCACAAGACTGATGATATGTCAAGTAAAGTGATGCACTTTATGTCAAGACCGAAACCGTGGGAAAGCTCCGCCCCCAATCAATTATGGCTTGATATGTTGGCTCAGACACCGTTTAAGGACGAACTGGAAAAAATTCCAAATAAGTTGAAGGGGCTATCGAGCTTTCACGTAAAATACACAAGACTTGACAGGTGGTTGAGCGAACCGATACTCAAGTTTAAGAGCTACCTGAAAAAACAAAAACGTTAAGGTCAATCGATTTTAGATTTTAGATTTTAGATTAAAGAATTGAAGCATTGACCCCACGGATGAATCCGGGGGCTTGTATCCTGGATGCTTTCGGTCAAAATTGGTCTTTCATGCCGCGCAATCGAGCGAAGGTTTGCACTGGATCGGAGGTGTTGGCGGCTGATTGGATGTTGGGAAAATCCCAGCGCAAAAATGGGTTTGTCCTTTTTTCGAGGCCGATCGATGATGGTATTGTAGGTTGCGATCGACTGCGCGCTTCCTTAACTTCGGCGAAGCGCTGCTGTAAATCGGGATTGTCGCCATCCACACTCAAGGCAAATTGCAGGTTGTTCAGCGTGTATTCGTGGGCGCACCAGACTCTCGTACGATCGGGCAAATTTCGCAGTTGCCCCAGAGAGCCTAACATTTGGGCGGGAGTGCCTTCTTTGAGCCGGCCGCAGCCTCCAGCAAATAACGTGTCGCCGCAAAACAACTCGCCGGTTTCGCTGGGATTGCTGGGGGGGAAATAGTAGGCGATGTGAGCTTTTGTGTGGCCGGGTAGGAAGAAGACTTCGGCGGTTCTGTTGGCGAAAGAAACTCGATCGCCCGCTTGTAAAAACACTTGCTGTCCGGGTATTCTGCCTCGGTCTTCTGCGCCACCGTAAACTTTAATATGGGGAAAGCGATCGATCAGTTCCTGATTGCCGCCTATGTGGTCGCGGTGGTGGTGGGTATTGAAAATTGCGGTTAATTCGGCTCCGAGTGCTTGGAGTTGCTCTAATACTGGCTGCGATCGTGCTGGATCGACGACGGCTGCTGTGTGGCGATCGGGGTCGTGCAGCAAGAAAATGTAATTGTCGGACAGTACCGGAAGCCGATAAACCTGCATAGAAAAGTGCCTCTCTAGGAAAAATATTATATAATTAAATTAGTTCTGAACCCTATCCGAAGGCTGACTGCAGATTTATTAAGTCCGCGTATCTATCTTGGGAAGTAAAACTCTGATACGTTATTTCTGCTGTTGAGCAAAGTGATTTAAGGTCGGGTACGCACCATTTTTGGGTCAATAAGTGCAATCGGCTTTAATTATTTTAGCATACAAGCGATCGAATAAATGCGAACATCTCACAACAAATCGAACTTAACAATTTCTCAAAAAGTCGATCGGATTGTAGCCTCTGGCAAGATCAGTCGCAGGGAACACTTAGTTTTGACTTCGGCTATCCTATCAGATGATAAAATTTCAGAAGAGGATCGACATCAGATTAATCGGATATTTGATTATATCCAAATTGGTCGCCTCAAGTTTATCGATTGAACAGAAAGACTTGCTCCCTCAGCATCGGTCTGGAGTTTAAAAAGCGTTTTTTAGGAGTGCGATCGTCCCGTCGGGCACAGCAAAGCCTAGATATTTAGCTTGAATTCTCCGGCTTACGCGGAGTGTGAAAGCCTCAGATGTGGAAGTCTCAAATTAACAAGGCTCTTGGCAATCCCAGCTACAAAAACAGGCAGAAGAAAATGAGTGCAGACAAACAAACTATTTTGGTGACGGGTGGAGCTGGATATATTGGCTCTCACGCTGTATTAGCGCTGAAAAACGCCGGTTACGGTGTGGTGATTTTGGATAATTTAGTTTACGGTCACAGAGATATAGTAGATCGGGCTTTGCAGGTGGAGTTAGTAGTTGGCGACACGAACGATCGCACTCTTCTAGACAACTTGTTTGCTACGCACAAGATTGATGCTGTAATGCACTTTTCTGCTTACGCTTACGTGGGCGAATCTGTTACCGATCCCGCTAAATATTATCGTAACAATGTCATCGGCACTATTACCCTTTTGGAAGCAATGATCGCTGCTGGGGTGAAGAAATTTGTGTTTTCTTCTACTTGCGCGACTTACGGTGTACCGCACAAAATTCCGCTCACAGAAGACCACCCACAAAATCCGATCAATCCCTACGGTGCTACTAAGTTAATGGTAGAACGGATTTTGTCGGATTTTGACGCTGCGTATGATTTCAAGTCTGTTTGTTTTCGCTATTTTAACGCGGCTGGGGCCGATCCGAACGGGTTGTTAGGAGAGGATCACAATCCAGAAACTCACCTGATCCCACTGGTGTTGTTCGCAGCTTTGGGTAAACGAGATTCAATCTCGATTTTTGGCACGGATTACGAGACTCCTGACGGTACTTGCATTCGGGATTACATTCACGTTAACGATTTGGCATCGGCTCACATTTTGGGATTAGAATATTTGTTAAATGGTGGCAAATCTGATTTCTTTAATTTGGGCAATGGCGGCGGCTTTTCGGTGAAAGAGGTGATAGAAACGGCTCGCCAAGTGACTGGAAAAGAGATTAAGGCTGTTGAGTGCGATCGGCGTCCGGGCGACCCGCCTGCTTTGGTTGGCAGCAGCAAAAAGGCGATCGAAACCTTGGGCTGGTCTCCAGAATATCCAGACATCAAGAATATTATATCCCATGCTTGGCAGTGGCATCAAAAGCGTCACAGTTAGCATTAACTCAAATAAAACAAGTGCAAAAATAGAGTCTTAAATAATGTTAAACAGTCACAAAGATTTTTGTTTTTGCACCTTAGCTTTTGGGAAAAAGTATCGCGAATTAGCCAAACAACTAGCAGCAGACTTAGAAACTCATTCTCTAGGGACGATGCTAGTTGTTTGTACTGACAACCCAAATGACTTTCAGGATTTGACGAATGTTTTCGCCTTTAAAAAAAGTCGCGAAGGTGTAGATTATTGTTATAATGATAAACGATTTGCACTAAAAAAAGCCTTAGAATTATGCCGAGTGACAATTTTTGTGGATGCAGATACAAGAATCATAGGAAAAGTGCCGGAGAGAGAATGGATGCCAGGAATTACTTGTAAAGGGTTTATTCCCATTCTAGAACATCCACCAAATCAATCCTTGCCGGGAAGAAAAGAGGCAATTCACAAATTAGCAAAAAAGCTAGAAATTCCATTGAAAAATGTAAGTTTTGTTCCAGAAAATTTGTTCGTAATTGCGAGAGACAATGGGAAAGAAATTCAGTTTATTCAAGAATGGGGAAAGATTGGAAGATTTTTTGAAGTGCAAAAAGTCAAAACAAAAGACGGTAATCCCATTGGGTTAGCAACTGCTAAAGTTGGGTGGAATATTCGTAATGACGGGTGGCAGGAACTCGCTCAAATTAGGGAGCATTCTTTGGCTCATTGGGACTGGCAAAAAAATCAAGTAAGAACCTTTTGGGATAAGGTTTGGGATAAATTGCAGTTTGAGCATTGGCAATATCTCTATCGGTTATTAAAAACACAGTTAATTGCCTTATTAAATTTCGATTTTTACTATCGTTAGAGAAAAGATATGGATAGAGGATTTATCACCATTTTAATTGGATTGTAATCATTTCAATACTGCATACATTTTCTAGCTTCAGTCAGGAAGTTTCACCGCGAACCAATTATTATTTTAATAGATAGAGTCCCTCGATTTTTATATCCCTTACTTTTGGTGTTGGGAAATGTGAGATTGCAGGCCGCACCGAAACACGAAAATCCTGTTTTAGCATCGCCACAAGCTAAGCTGGCTTTGTATCAACAATCTCCTTTTGAGAAAACTATTTATCTGGACTGCGATATTTGTTTGCTATCGCCAATATATGAAGTTTTTGACTATCTTGATGAAGTAGATTTGCTGATAACAGAAGACGGGCCGCCTGCGATTGCTAAAGCGGCAAATTTATTAAGAGTTAAGCAGGATATTCTGTCAACTTTGCAGTCTGTCGGGTTGCCGCTAAATGAAAATAGGATTCAATACAATGGCGGATTTATCGCTTTTACGAAAAGCAGTAACACTCAGGAATTGTTTATCAACTTTAAGAAATATTTCGAGATGGTAGTGGCGCATCAAAATGTGCTACTCTTGAAAGATTCAGGGCGTTTTTGCGGCTGCTGTTGAATCAGTGAAACCGAAAAGGACAACTTTGTCCCCCGTTTACAACTACTTGGATAAGTGGAAAGATGTTTATACGATCGACAAACCGATTAAAGTAATGCACTGCACTTATCCTTACCGCCCTCAGTACGCCAAGAACGTGACGCGATCGCTCTTTACTAGAATAGTCGATCGCACGGCTACAATATTTTTACCAAATCAACTTAACAATCCCTTTGCGCGACTTACGGTGTACCTGAGAAAATTCCGCTCACAGAAGACAACCCGCAAAACCCAATCAATCCCTACGGTGCTACTAAGTTAATGGTAGAACGGATTTTGTCGGATTTTGACGCTGCGTACGATTTCAAGTCTGTTTGTTTCCGCTATTTTAACGCGGCTGGGGCTGACCCTAACTGGTTGTTAGGAGAGGATCACAATCCAGAAACTCACCTGATCCCACTGGTGTTGTTCGCAGCTTTGGGTAAACGAGATTCAATCGCGATTTTTGGCACGGATTACGAGACTCCTGACGGTACTTGCATTCGGGATTACATTCACGTTAACGATTTGGCATCGGCTCACATTTTGGGATTAGAATATTTGTTAAATGGTGGCAAATCTGATTTCTTTAATTTGGGCAATGGTGGCGGCTTTTCGGTGAAAGAGGTGATAGAAACGGCTCGTCAAGTGACGGGAAAAGAGATTAAGGCTGTTGAGTGCGATCGGCGTCCGGGCGACCCGCCTGCTTTGGTTGGCAGCAGCAAAAAGGCGATCGACACCTTGGGCTGGTCTCCAGAATATCCAGACATCAAGGATATTATCTCCCATGCTTGGCAGTGGCATCAAAAGTGTCACCACTCTTAGTATGTAGCGTGCTTATAGCGCACCTTACCATTACAGCAAAATTTGATTGAATTCTTGTGGAGAGTAGGGGTTGGGCGTCCCGCCCGCCCCAAAAATACAATATGCTAATAATATCTGCTAAATCGGGACAACTCGGCAACCGACTGCTGCTTTTTGCTAATTTCATTGCTTGGGCGATCGAGCATAATTTGACTGTTCTCAATCCGGCTTTTGAGGAATATGCAGAATTCTTTGTGGGAACCGCAGGGGATTTTTTGTGTTCTTATCCTCCTCCATATTTTACCGTAGGAGGTAACAAGTTGGTCAGAAGCAAATATTATAATTTTATTAAATATTTAAGCAAGCAAAAATTATTAAAAACGCAAGAAATAACCCGAAAAAAACCTTTTAGTTGGCTTACATATCAGGATATCGCACAAATCAAGAACGGTTCAATTGTTTGTTTTCAAGGCTGGCTATTTCGAGATGGCTGGTTTGTAGAAGATCTCCCCTATTTACACAAGTACGCCGACCAGATTAGAGCCTACTTTGCACCATTAGAGCGATATAGAATCAATGTAGATCGTTTGATATTGAATTTAAAAGATAACTCTGATATGCTAGTCGGAATTCACATCCGTCAAGGGGATTATGATCAGCATCAAAAGGGGAGATACTTTTACACTACTCAGCAATATTTAGAAGTCATGAATTCTGTGGTAAGGCTATTTGAGGGCAAAAAAATCAAGTTTTTGATTTGTTCTAATATTCCACAAAATCCTAGTTTATTTGATAATTTTAACTGTGGATTTGGCAGCGGTCATTTAATTGAAGATATGTATGCTTTCGCTGAGTGCGACTATGTTGTCGGGCCGCCTAGCAGTTATACTATGTGGGCTTCTTTTTATGGAGATCAACCTCTTTATATGATCCGCGATGTCAATAAAACAATTAACCTGAAAGATTTTGTACATTTTTATGAATGGCAAGGAATTTTTCACGAACGAGATGACTGGAGTGAGAGCTTTTGGGAGTGGACACACGCTCGGTAAATAAGTAAATCAATAAGTAAATTAATGAATTCAAATAAATTAGCAGTCAAGGGATTTATTACTATATTAACTGGTCTTTACTCTTTCCAGGATTGCGTTCATTTTCTGGCGTCTGTCAGGAAGTTTCACCGGGAACCAATTATTATTTTAATAGATAGAGTTCCTCTAATTTTATATCCTTTACTTCAGGTGTTCGGAAATGTCATATTGAAACCTGCACCCTCTAATGAAAATCCTGTTTTAGCATCGCGACAAGCTAAGCTGGCTTTGTACGGGGAATCTTTGTTTGAGAAAACTATTTATATGGACTGCGATATTTGTTTGCTGTCGCCAATAGATGAGGTTTTTGATTTTCTTGATGGGGTAGATTTGTTGGTGACGGAAGATGTGCAGCCTGCGATTGCTAAAGCGGCAAATTTATTAAGAGTTAAGCAGGATATTCTGTCAACTTTGCAGTCTGTTGGGTTGCCGCTAAATGCAAATAGCATTCAATACAATGGCGGATTTATCGCTTTTACGAAAAGCAGTAAAACTCAGGAATTGTTTATCAACTTTAAGAAATATTTCGAGATGGTAGTGGTGCATCAAAATGTGCTACTCTTGAAAGACCAGGGCGCTTTTGCGGCTGCTGTTGAATCGGTGAAACCGAAAATGACAACTTTGTCCCCCGTTTACAACTACTTGGATAAGTGGAAAGATGTTTATACGATCGACAAACCGATTAAAGTAATGCACTGCACTTATCCTTACCGCCCTCAGTACGCCAAGAACGTGACGCGATCGCTCTTTACTAGAATAGTCGATCGCACGGCTACAATATTTTTACCAAATCAACTTAACAATCCCTGGCGTTTAAAATAATTAAAGTTTGTTGGCAAACTGCATCAAAAACAACAAAATTCAGCCCCAAATAAAAAAAAATTAGCCTCAACATACCCGAAAATTTACCTAGAAGAATTATTGCTGGCTGGAATAACAGTCTTGGGTGCATCACTGGTTTGTTTTTACCAAAAGACGCGTTGCTGCCCTTTGCCCTGGTTAAAAACCCGGTTGCTTTGGTCGGGAGTGCGTGAGTCCGCATCGCCTTGACAAAAGCTCGGTTAAGCAGGAAAATTAAAAAAATGTTTTAAACAAAATACTCAGTGAAAGTTTCATTAGTAGTGAGCGATTTGTCAGGAGGAGGTGCAATTCGTGCTTTTTTATTAGCTCAAGTCTTGATAGAGCTTAAATGTGATGTAGAAGTTGTTGGATTTCAGTTTGGCAAGGAATTGTACGCTACTCCTCCCAGAGACATCCCGGTATGTGCGATACCGGGTAAAAATTATCCGGGGTTTTTGATGGATGCTCAAAAACTTTGGAAAAAAATAGATGGGGATATTATTTATGCAGTCAAACCTAAACCTACAAGCTTTGGGTTATCACTGCTAAAAAAACTGGCGAATCGCCACTTTATAATTTTAGATATAGACGACTGGGAACTGAGCTGGTACGGCGGAGATGAATGGAAATACCGTCCCTCTTTTAAACAACTTTATCGAGATATTTTTAAACACAACGGTCAATTGAGAGAACCAGATAATCCGCTCTATCTCAAGTGGATGGAAAGTCTAATTCACCGTGCTGATGCAGTCACCATTGATACTGAGTTTTTAAAAGAGCGTTTTGGTGGTGTATATTTGCCTAATGGTAAGGATACTGCAATGTTCGACCCTGCTAAATACAATCCTGAATTGAGCAGACAGCGTTACGGCTTGTCCGGGTATAGAGTTCTGATGTTTCCGGGGGCACCGCGACCTCATAAAGGCGTGGAGGATGTTTTGATGGCCCTCGAACTGTTAAATGATCCCGATTTAAAATTAGCGATCGTCGGCGGCAGTCCTTATGATGATTATGATGATAAACTTGTGAAACAATGGGGGCGTTGGATTATTAAACTGCCAAGGTTTCCAGTGGAGACGATGCCGTCCGTTGTAGCGGCGGCTCATGTTGTCGTTGTTCCTCAGCGAGAAACTCTCGCAGCCGTGGCTCAGTTTCCGCTCAAGCTGACAGATGGTATGGCAATGGCTAAGCCTGTTTTGTCTACGCGAGTGGGGGATATTCCAGCAATTTTAGGGGGAACGGGTTATTTAGTCGATCCGAGTTCTCCCGCTCAAATTTCACAAAAAATTCAATGGATATTTCAAAATTTGACAGCGGCTAATTTACAAGGAATGAAAGCTCGGGAAAGATGTGTGAAAAAATATAGTATTCAAGCAATGAAACCGATACTTTCAGAGATAATCGCAGGTATGTAAATGTTATTTTAAAACTACTCAATGGAGGAAGAAAAGCTGGCTGTTATTAAAGAATATTTTGAGATGCCGTACTGTTTAGCTGGGAATGCTTCATGTCTGCCAATAAGCTACTCCTAAAATTTGCCAGACGATATCCCGGCAGGATTTTCTTAACTGTGATGCTGGGCTTTTCTGGCGCTTTATTCAACGGTATCAGCACTACTCTGATTGTACCAGTGCTTTTAAGTTTTTTAGAGGAAACTATCGAGCTGCGTGGTGCTCCACCTCTAATTAAAACTTTGATGTATCCCTTTGAGGGAATGCCCGGAAATCAGCGTTTAATGTTGATGACCGGGGCGATTGTGCTGGCAATTTTTTTAAAAAATGTTGCGAGTTATATCAATACTTTAGTAGCTACTTCTCTGACGCGATCTCTGACTTTTGATTTGCGAGAAGCAGGTTTGCGTTTGTTGTTAGAAGTAGATTTAGATTTTTACTCTAAAACTAAAGTCGGGGATTTAATTAATAGATTGGGCGGAGAGATTGGTCGGACTGCTAGTGCAGTTGGTACGGCCATCGGAATGTTTACTACCTCAATCACGGTTTTGGTTTTTGTGGGTTTGCTACTTTCTATCTCGTGGAAACTGACGGTGACAGCTACAGTTTTGCTGTCGTTAGTTGCTTGGACAAATCAATATATTATTAACCGTTCCAAGCATTTTGGCCACCTGCTTTCTGAAATGTCGAAAGATTATTCGGTTAGGGTACTGGAAACGATTAGTGGGATTCGGCTGGTCAAGTCAACGGGGAACGAGGAAAGAGAGTATCAGCGGATCAAGCATTTAATTCAAAGGCGAGAACAAGCGGATTTTCAGGCTCAGGTAAATTATGCCGCGATCGCCCCAATTAACGAAGTTGTTAATTTGATAGTTATAATTTTGATTGTATTTATAGGCCGCACAATATTTGCGAATGAGATAGAGTCTATTGCTACAATTTTATTAACCTATTTATTGGTACTGTTTCGATTAATCCCTTTGATTTCACAGTTGAATAGCGGGCGCAGTCAATTTGCTAATACGTCGGCTAGTGTAGAGGTGGTTAATGATTTTTTGAGCTGCGAGGACAAGCCATTTATGCTGAACGGTTCTGTGCCTTACACTCATTTGCGATCGGGAATTCATTTTAATAAAATATCTTTTAGTTATCCTAACCACAAAAATTTAGTTTTGCAAGGAATTGATTTATTTCTACCTCATGGCACTACTTTGGCTTTGGTAGGAACTTCGGGTTCTGGTAAGTCAACTTTGGCAGACTTACTGCCGAGATTTTACGATCCTACTGAAGGTAATATCTCGATCGATGGCAGGGATTTGCGCGAATTTGACTTGAAAAGTCTGAGACAAGCGATGGGTATTGTTAGCCAAGATACGTTTTTGTTTAATGCTTCAGTGCGCGAAAATATTGCTTATGCTAGACCCCAAGCGACTGAGGAAGAAATTGTGGAAGCGGCGAAGGGGGCGAATGCTTATGAGTTTATCCAACTGTTGCCGGAGGGGTTGGATACTCAAATTGGCGATCGGGGGGTGATATTATCGGGAGGGCAGCGTCAGAGAATTTCAATTGCTAGAGCCCTACTGCAAAACCCGGAAATCTTAATTTTAGATGAGGCAACGAGTTCGCTGGATACGGTTTCGGAAAGGTACGTGCAAGCGGCGATCGAGAAATTGAGTTGCGATCGCACAACCTTAGTCATCGCCCACCGCCTCTCCACAGTCCAAAAAGCCAACAAAATCGCCGTTATCGATCGCGGACAAGTAGTAGAAATGGGTTCCCACGAAGAATTGCTAGCAAAAGGAGGTTACTACACTCGCTTGTATTCAGTGCAATTTGCCGAAGAAACCGCTCGCGATGAAGCTCTAATTAGAGGTTCTTACGAAATTCGCACTCGCCTGACTCCCATGATAGCTTACCTCAAAATGCTAGTAGATGAAATGGTAGACTCTCCCGAAGAAAGAGACGAGTTAATCAGAGAATCATTTCACTCTGCTGCTAATATTTTCACTACTTTAGAATTTATAGAAAATACTATTAAGCGTCAGGCTGTTAAAAAGTAGTCAGTTGGCAGTTGGCAGTTGTCAGCAGTCATTAGTCATTAGTCATTCGTCCACAGTCAACAGTCAACAATTACTAATTACCAATTACTAACTACCAATTACCATGTCCAAATATTATGTATTTTTTACCCGAAATATCTTACCGCAACCCAATGTAGCGAGCTTAGTTCAAGTTGCACACTCTGCCAATGCCGCAGCAAACCTCGGTTATCCAGCAGTTTTGGTATACCTCCGCAAAGGCTGGAGTGCTTTGAATCCAGTTGATTTGCTTTTTCCTTTTCAACCCAGGAAACCCGATGACAAACTTGCCAAAATTTACAATATTCAAGATAAATTAAAAGTAGCAGATTTACCGATGCCGTGGCCGATCGACCTTTGGGACAGCAAGTGGACGAGTTCCAGTACAATAGTATCAAAATACTATTTACCGATTCACCTGCTTAAATCTACTAAAATTGTCCACACCCGCGACTGGAACTTTGTCAAAGCAGCAGTTAAAAATGGAATTCCCGCTATCTACGAACAGCACCACCACGACGAAAAAAATTTTGAACCAGAAATCGTTTGCCATCCTCTGTTTCAAATTGCTGTAACTGTTGCCGATACTGTCCGAGAAAGCATGATTAAGAATGGGATGCCACGGGAAAAAGTAATTACGCTGCACAACGGTTTTAACCTTTTGTTTCTCGCGAGACAAACAGAAGCAGCCCAGAATTGGCGACAGCAGTTATTAACAGATGACAGACAGCATTTAGCAGTTTATGCGGGTGGACTTTACCCGTTTAAAGGTGTGGATATGTTGGTGGATGTGGCTCAGGAATTGCCGCAAGTTCAATTTGCGATCGCAGGTGGCGATTCATCCCAAGTAGCAGCCTACCAACAGTTAGCCAAATCCAAGCAAGTTAACAACATTAAATTTCTCGGCTACCTGCCTCAAAATCAACTAGCTAGCTTGCTGCAAGCAGCCGATGTTTTGACTCACCCGCACTGTTTGACAGAGGCGGCGACATTCACATCTCCTTTAAAATTCTTTGATTACATGGCATCGGGAACTCCGATTGTGGCGACGGAGATTGCATCTTTAAGGGAATTTAAATGGGGAGATATAGCAGCAATTTGGTGCAAACCGGATAACCCGCACCATTTTGCACAAAGCATTCGACATTGTTTAACCAAATATCCGAGGAAAAGCGAAGGCTATGCAGAAACGATTGATTTTGTCAAGCAGTTTTCGTGGGAAAATAGGATAGAGAGAATTTTGAGGTATGTGGATGAGCAAGTGCGATCGCAAATGATTCATTAATCCTCATCCGATAATTTTAAAATCCTCCGGGGCGAGTTTTACCAACAATAATCGCCTAAAATTAATAATCTCATAAACCCGCCCCGCCCACACGCAAAAACCCGATTTATTATTAGATATGAACCCAAAAATCATCGGCACAATCACCACCTATCCAGGCATGAACCAAAGCGACTGGCTGTGGCAACAAACCCCCCACAACTTCGGCAAATGGGGCAACATTCAAATGTTAGCGAATCACCCAGAACCAGACTTTTTACTCATGTATCAATTCGACTTTCCAAAACCGTCCAAAAAGCAGTCGTGGCTCGACAAAATCCGCCGTCCAAGCCCCCAAAATCCAGAAAAGGACATTCGAGAAAAATTGCGCGGTGTCCCCAATGAACGCAGAATTTACCTAATCCGCGAGCCACCATTACCAGAAGTTATTGAAATTACCAAAGCCAACTACGAACAAGCCAAACTTTATTGTGGTTACGTTTCCGGGCCCGACGACTTCGCACCAAAACCCGATTATATGCCCGCGATTTGGTATCACTCTAACTCGTTTCGAGAACTAGATGAAATGCCTGCGCCGCCGAAAACTAAATCCTGTTCTTGGATTACTTCAGGTGTTAGCCGCAGCGCCAATCACCGCCAGAGATTAGATTTTATCAAATTGCTGCAATTACAAGAATTTGATTTTGACCTTTACGGGCGAAACTTGCCAACTTGGGCGCACGGCAACGGCACTATGAACAATAAATGGCACGCTGTCGCACCATACTATTACAACTTAGCTATTGAAAATTATTCCGAAAACAATTGGTATGTCAGCGAGAAGCTTTGGGATGCTTTGCTAGCTTGGTGTTTGCCGATTTATTACGGCGGTTCTGCGGCGGATAAGTTGTTGCCGGCGGGGAGTTTTCTGCGGCTGCCGAGTTTGGATGAGAAAGGAGTAGAATTTATTAAAGAGGTTGTGGCTACTGCAGATTATTGGCATGAAGCGAGGGAGAAAATTGCTGAAGCCAGACAAATCATTCTCCACGAATTGAACCTGCTTAATTGGCTGTCTAAGTTTGTATCTTAGGAAATAGCGCAATGACAGAAAACCAAAGTCAACCCAGAGAATATGATGCCGTCAAGGGCGGTGAATCTCAAGTGCCATTGGGTGCAGCAGTTTTAGGCGGGATTTCCGGCGTTAAGAGTCGTTTGGCTTCACCGATTGTCGAAGTGAAGATTGCTGCACTGTCTGAAGCGCTGAAATATGGAGATGCAGGTTTAGATTTAATAATTGGGGTGTTGCAAGATGAATCAATGTTGGTGAAGTTTGCAGCCTATTCGCTGCTGAAAGATAGAGATGAACCAAATCTAAAAGAGCAGTTACAAAAATATTTTCCTACTTTTGACTTCGATGTGATAACAGTGGATGCTGAAGGAAAAGAAAACAGTCGTCGCCGTCATTATGCTCACTTCTTCGCAGAAGACTTAGGAAATGGAGTTGTGCTGGAAATGGTTTATATTCCCAGCGGCACTTTTATGATGGGTTCCCCAGCAACAGAAAAATATAGTTCCGATAGCGAACGTCCGCAGCATCAAGTAACAGTACCCGCTTTTTTTGCAGGCAAATATCCCATCACCCAAGCACAGTGGCAAGCAGTGATGGAAAACAACCCATCCTATTACATAGGTGAAAAACGTCCTGTAGAAAAAGTATCGTGGGATATGGCCGTCGAATTCTGTGGCAAACTATCGCAAAAAACCGGGAAAAAATATCGCCTCCTAAGTGAAGCAGAATGGGAATACGCCTGTCGTGCCCGAACTACAACCCCATTTCATTTTGGGGAAACTATTACCCCGGAATTAGTCAACTATGACGGATACAAACCCTACGCAAACGCCCCCAAAGGACTTTACCGCCACCAAACAACCGATGTCGGGAGTTTTCCCCCCAATGCCTTTGGACTGTACGATATGCACGGCAATGTTTTGGAGTGGTGCAGCGATCACAGCGATGCGTGGCACTCGAACTATAACGGCGCACCAACTGACGGAAGTTCCTGGGAAAGTTGCACAGGGGGTTGCCGGGTGCTGCGTGGCGGTTCCTGGATCAGCAAGGCGTACTCTTGCCGCAGTGCCAATCAGTTCTCGCTATTTGTACTCGCTCGCGGGCCCTACGCGGGGTTTCGCGTAGCGGTGGCGTCGGTTTCTCCCTAGTCCTAGTTTTCCCGGCGATCGCACTTTTCTACCATTTTACTAAATGATTCGGCGTTTGAAACCGCAACTAAACAAACAAATTCCGCCTTCGCGAGACTATAGATATGAATGGAATTTGCACGCTAGCCAACGATACAGTTTACGACCAACTAATTGCCTTGCTCAACAGTATTGAAGTTATCTTAGGCTCAAATACTCCTGTCTGTATTTATCCTTTCGACGAGCAAATAGAGCAAATCCAAGCTGAAATTGTTAACCGTCCCAACGTCTTTATTTATGAAGATAGCCCATCTATTCAGCGATGGGACAAATTCATGGAAGCAGCCGCACCCGAGCGTTTGAACCGCAAAAAATTCCGGCTTTACGGCGCACATCGGCGCTTTTGCGCTTTTGACGGCCCGTTTGAAAAGTTTATCTATATGGATGCGGATACTTTGGTGATGAATTCCCTTGATGCTGTTTTTCAGAAGTTAGAAGAAGCGGATTTTGTGGTTTATGATTTTCAATTCTGCGACCCCACTAAAGTATACAATATTCGGTCACCAAAACTGCTAGAAGTTTTTGAGCAAAATCGCATCCACTCAGAAATATTTTGTTCGGGATTTTACGCCAGCAAGCAAGGATTGTTTGAGCAAGATACTAGACAATGGCTGTTAGCTCAACTGCAATCGGGCGAGGCGGAAATTCTCTATAAAGGTGCGGGAGAACAGCCGCTGCTCAATTATATGGTGATGAAAACGGGGATGAATAGCTATAATTTTGCTTACAGCCTCCCGGATGGCGAAAAAACCGGGTGCAGCGTCACTTCCAAACATTTTGAAGAGCAAGATCGGATTTTGTACGACAAGGGAAACCGACTTACTTACATTCATTATATTGGTGTGCCGCCGGATTTAATTCGGAGAGTTTGTGCGGGCGAAAATATTGAGTTTCCCTATCGCGATTTGTTCCTGCACTACCGCTATCTCCGCGAACCGTCTAAGCGTCCGATTTTTGCCGAAGCGCCAAAGTCTTATACTGAGGTTTCTGCGCCGAATTTGTTAAAAAGGGTATTGAGAAGGTTGAGGATAAATGTATGAGTCGCGGTATTTATATTGTTGCGAATGATAAGGTGATCGAAAGTGCGATCGCCCTTTTAAGTAGCATACGTCTGTACAATTGTCAAGTACCTGTTTTTCTGATCCCCTTCGACGACAATTATCAGCAAGTCGCAGCCGCACTCAGCACTCTCCACGGGGTGCGATTGTTCCCAAATCTGGAGTTTGTGGAACAGTTTACCAGAGAAATTGGCCAAATGTTCGATCGCAACTTTTTAGCCCTTCCTAACAAAATGCGAAAACTCGCCGCCTGGTTTGGCCCGCTTGACGAATTTCTGTACATCGATACCGATATCATCGTCTTTGAAGACATCGCAGCCAACCTTAACAAACTATCAGAAGTAGACTTTTTTTGCTGCGACTATCACCACCTCAGCGAAAAACTGCGAAATGTATTTTCACCCGCTGTCAAAGAACAGCATATTTTCACAGACTCACAGCTTCAAGATGTATTCAACAGCGGTTTTTGGGCTTCCCGAAAAGGAACTATTACAGAAGCGCAAATGTATGAGATTTTGCGAGAATGTTCGCAGCATCGAGAATATTTTGACTTTACTCAAAATGTCACAGACCAACCTATACTAAATTATATTATTCTCAAGCTGATTCCCAAGCGCTGCAACCTTGTTAAAGATTCACCCAGCGAACCTGGAAGCTGGGCTGGTTCTAAGCATTTTCAAGAAATAGATTATGTTCTTTATGACAAAGGCAAAAGGTTAAAATATATTCACTGGGCGGGAATACCAATTAAATCCGGTAGTCCTTATTGGAAACTGTGGAAACATTATCGTTATCTCAATGAGAAACCACCAAATTTAGTGCAAAAAATATTTCGCTCTTTGCAGGGTGTGTTGAGCGCTGTTATAATATGCGATATTGTATGGTGCATTGGGCGCTGTTTTGATATTTGATAAATTCGATAAAGCCGAAATCATTCCCCAGCCCCCAACATACCCTACGGAAATATTTGGTAAAGGATTTAAAAAACTTAAAAGTTATGACGAATGGTATTTATATTCTAGCAAACGATGTGGTTTTCGACCACTTAGTCGCTTTGTTAAACAGTCTCGAAGTCAATGGGGCAAAAGATATTCCCGTTTGTATCATTCCCTATGATGATAGACTGAAAAAAGTGCGAGGAGAAATTGCAATTCGTCCTAATGTCACCCTCTTTGACAACACCGATTCAATTCATTTCTGGGAAGACTTTGCAACTCAAGCTTGGACATCTCACACCAAAGCTCAAAAAGTTTGGCAAGCTAAAGGTTTGAAATCAGTTCACTGTTTGACCAGGCATCGGAAATTATGCTGTTTTGACGGGCCTTTTGACAAATTTGTATATTTTGACGCGGACACTCTGTTAATGGGTTGTCTGGATTATATTTATCAAAAACTCGATTTAGTTGATTGGGTAGCAAACGATTTTCAATACAAATCCGATCTCAACTATGTATTTGACTTATCCTCAGAGAAATTGCCACATATTTTCAATATAGACCAACTGCCCTCTCATACTTTTTGTACAGGTTTGTTTGCTTCCAAAAAAGAAATATTTAATAGAGAAAATTCAGTCCAACTGTTAGATAACTTAACATCAGGGGAAGCGGAAATTATGTGTTTGAGTGCCTCTGACCAGTCTTTATTAAACTATTTAGTAGCCCGCAGCAAAATCTCTTTTTACAACTTTGCATATTCTCAACCAGAACAGGTAACGGGCAATCATTGGTCCTCTCAATTTGATGTCATAGATGATGTTCTATACGATAAAGGACGGCGGCTTACTTATTTGCATTACATGAGTATTTCGGCTGCAAAGTTTACTCGATTGTGTGCTGGTGAAGATGTTGAGATTCCCTACCGAGATGTATTTCTGCATTACCGTTATTTGAATTCGCCGGAAACACAGCCAAAACTCGCGCCTCCAAATTTCTTGGTTAGCTTGCACAGAAATCTCAAAAGTTGGGGAATTCAAAAAGTTAACAATGTTCAATTTAAGTTGCGGAATTTCTGGGATAGATAGCATGTAACTGTACTCTAACTGTACAAAGACTGAATCCACTCCCATTCGCGCCTTAAACCTTCTTCTAAAGCAACCTGCGGCTGATAACCTAAGATTTTCTGGGCTTTAGACACATCAGCGCTAGTGTGCCGCGCGTCTCCCCTCGCAGCTTCGGTAAAATCTATCCGAATAGGTCGATCGACAATTCTCTCTATTGTATCAATAACTTCTTTCAAAACGACCCGACTTCCCCCACCAATATTAAAAACTTCCCCGGCAGCTTCTGGAACCTCAGCCGCTGCTAAATTCGCAGCCACGCAATCGCTGATAAACGTAAAATCCCGTGTTTGCAATCCGTCGCCGAAAATTGAAATCGCCTCGTCCAACAAAATCGACTTAAAAAACTTGTGAAAAGCCATATCAGGGCGCTGTCTCGGCCCGTAAACAGTAAAATAGCGCAGGGAAGTAGTCGGAAGGCCAAAATTTTTGTAATAAAGCCCGCACAAACGTTCACCGGCTAATTTCGTAATTCCGTAGGGAGAAACCGGCTGGGGACAAGCGTTTTCATTCGTGGGAAAAGATTCAGCATTGCCGTAAATTGAAGAAGAAGAAGCATAGACAAACTTTTTCAATCTTGGCGCATCTTTTGCCGCTTCTAACAATACTTGAGTGCTGTTAATATTGCGTTCGGTATAGCTGCGAAAACCGTCGCCCCAGCTAGCACGAACTCCTGCTTGCGCCGCCTGATGAAATATTACCTTAGCATCCGATAAAAGCGATCGCCAATTTAGAGACACAATATCGCCTTCCACCAATTCAAAACCCGGATACTTTTCAAATCGTGCAATATTCTTGCGCTTGAGATCCGGATCGTAATAATCGTTGAACTCATCAACACCGATCACCGTATCCCCTCGATTTAAAAGAGTTTCTACTAAGTTAGAGCCAATAAATCCCGCCGCACCAGTAACAATTAAAATACTCATTCGATTTTAGATTTTAGATTTTAGATTTTAGATTTTAAAAATTTTACACAAATTATTGCCTAAGTTGTCATCTTCTTCTTTCTCTTCCTCTGCGTTCTCTGCGGTTCAAAAAGCATCAAATAGGATAATCCTAGATAACTATCAACCCCCTTGCTTTTCACAAAAGAGGTTGATAGTTAACTTTCATTGTTCAAAAGAATCTAAATCCAGCGCTTGGGAACCTCCGCGTTCTAACTCGATCAAAAGCTTACCTAGCTGAGTCCAAACTAGCCAGCCAGTGAGTACCGTCAGTGGCAAAGCTAGGGCATAACAAAGTAGTTTGGGGAAGCCAAAAATCTCCATCCCCGAAGCTAAAAATACGCAAATACCGCCAGCCATTCCCAGAAAAGGTATGACCAATTGCAGCCTTGGCAGGTTAGCCAAGGTGCGAGTAGAACGATTTTTAGACCACTGTTGTACCGATTGTTTGAGAGTTGCTTCAAATGCTACGCCGGAAGCCATACCTGCTAGTAATCCAGCCGACATAAAAAAATAGGGAGGTTCTGGAAAATAATACACGAATAATTCCTTAATTTGGGTAATTGGGAATGGGGAATGGGGAATTGGGAATGGGGAATGGAGAATGGAGAATGGGGAATGGGGAATGGGGAATTGGCAAGAGTAGAATTATTTTTCTTCCTTCTTCCTTCTTCCTTCTTCCTTCTTCCTTCTTCCTTCTAATTAAAATCGAGTTAGCGCGGCTGCTCCTGCTGTGGAAAACTCCGTCAAAGCGCCTAGAGCAACGTTGAACAGGCGACCGGGCTGCAAATCTTCCTTGACTAAGTTCCACAGGCTGCGAACTTCTTCGGTGTGGATTCGATCGTCCTCAATTAAAGCTAACATTAGCTGCCGTCTCAAAAACGACCCTTCCTCTGACAGCAAAAATTGCAAGCCTAGTTGTGCTGTGGGGAGCAAGTCGAAACTACGATCCGATCGGGCGATCGCGATCATGTCCTCTAACCTGTTCCACTGGAATTTGCCATCTTTGAATAATACCTCAATCAGACGCCGCCGCAGTGCCGGAGATTCTCCATTCAACAAACGCCGCGCTACATAAGGATACGCTACCTCGACTATCTTGAAATTCGGATTCAGCGTCAGGGCCAAACCTTCTTCTGTCACCAGAGAGCGAATAATTAAGGCAAATTTCGCCGGCACCCGGAAAGGATAATCGTACATCAACTCCGAAAACTGGTCTGTAATCGTCTTGAAGTTAAAATCTGACACCTTTTCCCCGACGATATCACCCAGTACAGATTCCAACGCCGGGACGATCGGCATAATATCTGTATCTGGCGTCAAAAAGCCAAGTTTGACAAAATCCTTGGCTAATTGTAAGTAATCTTTGTTGATCAAATGAACGACAGAATCAACCAAAGTTTCTTTAGTTGTTTCTTCCATCTGATCCATCATCCCAAAATCAATGTAAGCCATGCGGCCGTCCGCTAAGGCAAACAGATTTCCCGGATGGGGGTCAGCATGAAAAAATCCATGTTCCAGCAACTGCCGCAAACCGCTGCGGACTCCGACTTCAATTAAACTATCGGTATCCAAACCTGCGGCTTTAACACTTGCCATATCTGTCAGCTTGATGCCCTCAATCCATTCGAGAGTGAGAACGCAATTTGAAGTATAGCGCCAGTAAATACTCGGAACTTTTACTGTCGGGTCGTCGGCAAAATTTGTCGCAAATTTCTCGGCGTTGCGGCCTTCATTGATATAATCAATTTCCTCGAACAATTTGATACCGAATTCATCCACGATCAAACAGAGGTCGTGACCGAGATTCAGCGGCAGCAACGGGCCCAACCATCCAGCGGCCCAGCGCATTAAGTAAAGGTCAAGGCTCAAGACTGGCAGCAAATTCGGTCGCTGAACCTTGACTGCTACTGCTTCCCCGGTGAGGAGGCGAGCTCGGTAGACTTGACCAAGACTTGCCGCGGCGACAGGTTCGGGGGAGATTTCGCTGTAGGTTTCGCTAATTTTGCGATCGAGTTCCGCTTCAATAATCTCGAAAGCGCGCACCGAGTCAAACGGCGGCAATTGATCCTGAAGTTTGATCAATTCTTCGAGAAAGTCTTTGCGGATCAAATCCGGTCTGGTAGAAAGGGCTTGACCGACTTTAATGAAAGTGGGGCCCAAGCGAGTAAGTATTTGTCGTAGGTGGGTGGCCCGTTCCGGCTGGTGTGCTGCGACTTCGTGCTGCCAACTGTCCCACAGCATCCCCAGTACAAAGCCCGCAAAAGACCAAATAACGGTAATTGCGCGCCAAATTGCTTTCCAAGGACGTTTGCGGTAATACTGAGCGATCGCTTGTGGATCGTAGCGTCTAGCCTGAGTGAATTGATACTGAGGCACTCGTTTATTTTCCTCTTATCTTCTGAAAATTACAGGTTAAATTGAGAATTGGGCATCGGCCATCGGGCATCGGGCATTAGTTATCAGGTATCGGGAATGGGAAGTCGAAAGTTCAAATATTATTTAGTTTTCGTTCTTGGTTCTTCCTTCTTCGTTCTTCCCTCTTCCCTCTTCCTTCTTCCTTCTTCATCATTGACCGATCGCATTTCAAGTTTTAGGCGAGCGGAAAATGCACCCGTGCGAGGCGGATTGCTAGCCTAAATTTGTTTCTTTTCATTAAATATAGTACATAAAAGTACAAGTGATCGGTCAAAATACTTAACAGCTCTCCCTCAACCCTGCACATTCTCCCACCACTGCAACCCTGCAATTCTTTTCTCCTCCTGCATTTCCCTCGCTGATGCCATCGCGCCAAAGCTACCGGATGCGATCGGCCTTTGCCAAGCAATCTTTCAGACCATAAATCGTCCGCTCTTGTTGATCCCTCGACAGTTCCGGGAACATCGGCAAAGACAAGACTTCGCGACAAACTTGCTCAGCCTTTGGCAATTGACCTGCTTGATAAGCTAAAGATTTGTAAACAGGTTGCAGGTGCAAAGGTAACGGATAGTAAACCATCGAACCGATGCCAGCTTCCTGCAACTGAGCCCGCATCCAATCTCGAAAATTGCCAGAGGGATTTTGCGCGTCTTCTGGACTTGTCAGCCGGATCGTGTATTGATTCCAAACTCCTTTTGCTTCGGGCAATTCTTTGGGGACGGCAACTCCGGGCACGCGGGAGAGAAATTCGCTGTAAAGTGCCGCTTTCTCCTGCCGCTGCGCGTTCCAACTGTCGAGATACCGCAATTTAATGCTGAGAATCACTGCTTGCAGGGCATCTAAACGGCTGTTGTACCCGATTTCTTCGTAGAAATATCTAGAAGACTGTCCGTGTTCTTTGAGCACTCGCATCGAAGCTGCGAGGGCAGGATCGTTTGTCGTGACTGCGCCACCGTCACCGCAAGCGCCTAAGTTTTTGGTCGGATAAAAACTGAAGCAGCCGACATGACCGATGCTGCCGACTTTTCGAGATTGCCACTCGGCCCCGACAGATTGGGCGCAATCTTCAATTACGGCTAAATTGTGCCGAGTCGCAATTTCCATCAGCCGAGTCATGTCTACCGGTTGGCCGAAGATGTGGACTGGCATAATTGCCTTGGTTTTTTCGGTAATTGCCGCTTCGAGGAGCTCCACATCCAGATTAAAAGTCTCGCTGTCAATATCGACAAATACTGGAGTGGCGCCGACGGCGCTAATTGTCTCAGCGGAAGCAAAAAAGGTAAAAGGAGTGGTAATCACTTCATCGCCGGGGCCAATTTTGAGAGCTCGCAAGGCCAAAATCAGGGCATCGGTGCCGGAGTTGCAGCCTACGCACTCGGAAACGCCGATGTAGTCGGCGAACTCTCGTTCAAAACTCTTTACGGCTGGGCCGCCTACGTAGCCGCCAGAGGCAAGCACTTTTTGGACTGCAGCGGTTATCTCGTCGCCAATCTGCGCGTATTGGCGGGTTAAGTCGAGGGGGGGAACATTATTCACTCTTCACACCATAAATTTCAAGCATTATCAAAGCAAATTCTTGCAGCAAAACTGTTTCTCAGAAACCTTTATTGCAATATCTTATATTTGGACAGGCAAACAATCACATTATCGAAAGGGTGGGCCGGTGTTAATTCTGCTAGATTTGACAGATTTGGGTTGGGCTTTGGGGATGGTGGCGATCGCGATCGGGCTTTCGGCGTGGCAGGGATTGGGGCTGGAGGGGGCGATCGCGATCGCCGCAGGGCGCACCCTGATCCAGCTAATCTTAGTCGGGTACGTACTCGCAGTCATATTTGACCCGGAGGGGAAAAATCCTTGGCTGGTTTTAGCAGTTTTAGCAATCATGCTGACAACAGCTAGCATGGTTGCCAGCAACCGCATCAGCAAAAAAATCAAGAACTTACTGCCGTTAGTTTGGGGTTCAATTTTTATCAGTACGGCCTTGACTCTCGCCTATACAAACTTGCTAATTTTGCAACCTGACCCTTGGTACGAACCACAATACCTGATTCCTTTAGCGGGTATGATTTTGGGCAATGCCATGAACTCCGGGGCGATCGCGGGCGAAAGACTTGTGAGTACAGTTAATAGCAGTCAGTTAGAAATAGAAACCCATTTAAGTTTAGGTTCGACGCCGCAGCAAGCAGTAAAACAGTACCGCAAAGATGCGATCAAAGCTGGATTAATCCCGCTCTTAAATACAATGACAGTGGTAGGAATCGTGACTTTACCGGGAATGATGACAGGTCAAATGCTGAGCGGTGTCAGTCCTCTCGATGCAGCATCTTACCAGATTTTGATTATGTTTGTGTTAGCGCTGGCAACTGTAATTGCAACTCTGCTTTTGACTGAGGGATTGTCCCGGAAGTTTTTTAATCAAGATGCACAATTGATAAAATGGTAATTGGGCATTGGGAATTAGGAATTGGGAATTGGGCATTGGCCAAACAGGGCATTGGGCATTGGGTCGAAGAGAATTGGGAATATAATATCGGTAGGAACTTGCATTTGCCTTTATTTTATTGAACAGGCAAGATGCCTGTTCCACAAGAGTTCACTTTTTGTGGGGTGGGCTTCTAGCCCGCCCGCCCATAATTCAGGAGAATAACCATGATTCAAATAGCAACTAAAACGCTAACTTTTGAAGAATTTGCGGAATGGAAGCCATAAAATGGACGTTATGAACTGCACAATGGAGAGATTGTTGAAATGTCACAGCCATTAGGAGACCATGAAGAAGTTATCGGTTTTTTAGCAAGAAAATTGACCGTCGAATTCGATCGCCTAAACCTGCCGTACTTCATCCCCAAACAAGCATTAGTTAAGCCGCCGGAAAACGAATCAGCTTATTCGCCCTATATTCCGATCTTAAATCGCCCCAACTTAGCATCAGAACCTTTGTGGCAAAAATTCTCAACTGTGACTCAAGGGGCATCAATTCCGCTGGTTATTGAAGTAGTTAGCACCAACTGGCAAGATGACTACATCAGAAAAGTAGGGGAATACGAACTAATCGGGATTCCTGAATACTGGATTGTGGATTATCTCGGTTTGGGCGGCCGTCGGTTTATTGGCAACCCAAAACAACCGACTATTTCTATTTATCGGTTGGTTGATGGTGAGTATGAAGTTAGTCAATTTCGGGGAGAGGACAACATCGAATCCGCAGCTTTTCCCGAGTTAAATTTGACGGCACAACAAGTTTTTCAAGCGGGATTGACGGTGGATGAAATTGCTGGGGGTGCGTGAGTGTAAATATTGCGATCGTTCAGACAGATTTTTTGCCCTCACGCACCCTACAACTACAACTACTTCGGTTCGTGACTCCCAATCCGCTTGCCTTCACCATCGTACACCTGCATCGGGATTTTGGCGTTTTCGGCGATCGCCTCCAAAGCTTTTTGCAACGTTTGAACGTGCTTTTCTACAGCTTGGCGAGACTTCACAGCATTGTTGTTGTTTGCTTGAATGAAAGTTTGTTGCAATTTCTGCACGTAACCTGGAGTCATCTGCACCGCAATCAAATCTTTGCTAACAGTATAGTCGCAAATCTTGGGGTTGCCTTTGCAAGTTCTATCTAAATCGGTGCGGGCTTTTTGCAGGTTCCTTTCTTCCTGCAACTTTACTTCTGCTTGCTGCAAAGAAGTTTTGTAGGAAGCGATCAGCGGTTGGACTTTCTGGGAATATGCAGTTGCTGCCGGCACTTGCTCCGCGTAACTCAAAGCTCTTCGCCAGGATTCTGATGCTTTAAACCAGGCGTTTTTGCCCTCAAAAATTTGAGCTTCCGCTGCTAAAGTCACAGCTTGAGTATACGCATTTTCCGAAATTCCTTCGACATTTTTGCGCTCGCGAGCTTCTGAAAGTTTGGTTTCGTATTTGGGAACTAGCAGTTTAGCTTGTTGGTAAGATGTCGTGTTCGTGGGAATTTCTGATAGGATGTCGAGGGATTCTTCCCAACCTGATTGCACTTGATCCCAAGTCTCGGCTGTCTGAGCTACGGCTTCGCGAGCTTCTGCTATTTGGGCTCTACTTTTGGCGGCGAGCAGCGTTTTTTCGGCTTGTTTCTCTGTGCTTAACTGCCGATTTCCTGTTGCTACATTCTTCCGGTATTCCTGCTTTTTTTTCTGAGCAAAAGCATAAACTGGACTGTCTGTGGGGATTTCTCCGAGTTCGGCGATCGCACTTTGCCACAGAGCTTGCGCTTCCTGCCCGTCCTCGGCAGAATAAGGCGGATTTTGGGTTTTCTGGGTTGCTGACTGTGCGAGGCGCGCTGCATCGATCGCAGAGTTTAAATTCTGATTTTGCGAACGGTAGTTTTCCAGAGCGCTTTGAGCTTCACCGCGATGAATTGACCAAGAGGGAATCGGTTCCAAAAGGGCGATCGCCTGTTTTAACTGTCGCTGGGCTTCTTGGGGGCTGTTGGCAACTTTTGACGTTTTTAGAGTCTTCGTCGAATTCTCGCTCAACTGTTTGGCATTAGCTAAAGCACTACATCCTCCGATGACGCAGGGCCGGCTCAGCATATAATAACCGCCTGCCAAAACTAGCGCGGCGACACTGATGATTCCTGCAGCAGCCAGCATCGCAAACGGTGAATGCTTGGGTTTTTGGGCAACTGTTACCGCTTCCATATCCAGCGGATTGAAGGGATTATCTCCAATATCTGCCGGGATTGCAGCTACCCTAAAGGCGATCGGATCGGAATTGCTCGAACTCTCAGACAAATTGGGGAAATATTCTTCATCCCACGCATCTTTCCCATCTGTTTCTAACGGTATCTCCTCCTCTACATCTGCCGTCTCGGCAACATTTTCTGTTAAGACTATCCCGGTTTCTTCTGCGGGGATATTCTCGGTTTTTTTGAACAACTGCACTGTTTTTGGTCTTGACAAAACAGGGTTGTGCATGGTAAAAGAATGGAAAGCATAAGGCTGTTTTTGCCCGGTAATTTTTAGGCAAAGTCCAATCTGTTGAATAGATTCTGGTTCTATTTCAAGAATTGCTGCTTCTAACACCGCAAAAGTCGGTTTGGCTTTGAGAACTAAACTGCGCGGGTGTTCTCCCACAACCGTTAAAGATTCATCTCGAAAATCGCAACTAATATAAAGCGGTAAGTTTTTAAATCCGGCTGCTTGCAAGTGTTGCTGCAATTTTACTTCGAGAATTTGTGCGTTGCTTTGTCGCGTTGCTATTGTCATATTTTTTCCTCTGTCTGATCTCACCACTTGCGATTTTAGATTGGGAATTTTAGATGTTAGATTGGAGAACAATCGGCTTTTTTGATTTGTTTGAACTTGAGTACCGATTCGTTCCAATTCTTAACTCTAAAAATTAAAGTTGCAACAAAATCTTAACTCTCAAATCTCAGCTTGCAAAGCCTGTCCATAACTTTCGCTGTAATAAACTTGAGTCACGTCAAAACGTCCGCCATATTGTTTGAAAGGTTCTGCTGCATAACCAAGCGGCAGCAAACAGCAAACATCTACTTCTTCTGGAATTTGAAAGGCTTCTTTCACCTTAGCGCTGACAAAACCTTCCATCGGACAACTATCTAGCCCAAAACTTTTAGCTGCAATCATTAAGTGAGCTACGGCGAGCATTGTATGTCTGTTTGTCCAAGTTTCTAGGGAATCGAAGCAGGGACGGTTCTCGAACAATTGCGGGATTGCTTGTCGCATATAACCAGCTAAATTGTCATTCATTGCGCCTGCTGCTTTGCCCAATTCGATGACGGCTTCGGTATTTTCGGGGCCGGCGGCGCGTCGATCGCCACAGCAAATTAATACTGTTGGGGCTTCTACCACTTGGCGCTGATCGAAGGCGCAAGCTTTTAATTTTTGTTTGCTCGCTGGGTCTTGAAGTACGATAAACCGCCAAGGCTGCAAGTTGTA
The DNA here is from genome assembly GCF_036700465.1 of Microcoleus sp. T3_A4. NCBI lineage: Bacteria > Bacillati > Cyanobacteriota > Cyanophyceae > Oscillatoriales > Microcoleaceae > Microcoleus > Microcoleus sp. T3_A4. The sequence goes on from NZ_JAUBOY010000023.1 coordinate 97,433, forward strand.
ACCAGAGGGCGATCGCACTCCCAACCGCAAAATCTCTGCCAATATGGCTGGGGGAATCGGATCTGGTTTGAAGCTGCGGGCGGCGCGGCGGCTTTCGATCGCCGTTTTAACATTAATTGAAGGTTGGATTTCAATTGTCATGGATAATTGGTAATTGGTAATGGTAATTGGTTATTGGTAATCGAGAATTGAGAATTGGTTATTGGAAATTAGAACAACAACTGTCAACTGTCAACTGTCAACTGTCAACTGTCAACTGTCAACTGACTTATCCCAAGCCCAACTCGCGCTTGAGCAAATTAATCGACTTAGATCCGATGTAATTTTCGGAGCATATCAGTTGCGGGGGACGAATAATATCTTCTCTAGCCGCATTGATGGCAGCTTTTACTGTAGCAAAACTCGGTTGGTCGCAAAAAATTGTTCTAGCCGATCGCACGATCGAGTTAATCTTGTACTCGTCTGACACCAAGGCCGTCATCACCAGCAAATCCTCTCCCCGGATGCTGTGGATGATGACTTCGGTCGATCGTAGCATTCCCGGACTCAGGCTGACGAGACCCAAATAACTGTCTTTGGGCAAACTCCCCACTAGCTGGATTTCCTGGCTGTAGTCGTAGATGTCTACGGGAATAACTCGCACAGAACGCGGTGCCGAAATCGATTCTGCTTCTCCGATAAAATATCGACTCGTGATCACAGTTCCCGAAGAGATTTGATCCAAAAAAGTACCGAGCTGTTCCATCGGCACTAACTGTATGGGAATGCGAAGAGCTTGTTCGAGTTCTTTCGCCATCAGTTCACCCACGCCGATGTCTTCTGTGGGGGCTGTGACGACCACGCGGGCGCTGCACCTGAGCCGCCAGTCAATTTCTGCCAAAAATAATTCCCTCGCTTGGTTGAGCGTACAGCCCTGTCCCAGCAGTTGATCGATACTTCCTTGCACTATTTTGTTGGCAAGGGGATATTCTTCGAGGATCGGAGATTTGAGTTTGTTGCCGTGTTCGTTGCCTAGGGCGCGGACGTAAATGCCCGATCCTGCTTGGGCTTCTACGAGTCCGGTATTTTCGAGCTGTCGGTATACTTTGCTGATGGTGTTGCGGTGCAAACCTGTCTGCATGGCTAGCTGTCTGGTGCTGGGCAAGCGGTGTCCGGGCGGAAATTGTCGCGAGGCGATCGCAAACCTGATTTGATTGAATAGTTGGGTGGATGCTGGAATATCGCTATCTGTTTGAATATGAAATTGAACCATTATTAAAGGCTCCGACGACTTCAACTTAGTATTTATATAACCTCGAGTACCGCGCATAGAATTGCTCGGATATCTCTGTCTATAGCATAATCTTATTTGGTTGATCTGCAGCAGCCGTTCTACCACAGGACGATCGCGCCGAAGAAGGGATTAATCGCAGCCTGCAGAGTTTCCCTCAACAATCAGGTACTTTCAAGTCTTAGTTTTATTTACTCTGAGATTTTGAGATCGCTTACTGTTTTTCTACCAGTCAGAAAATAAGTCCGCATTTCCCCTTTACCTTTAATCTCGATCTCGCCACGATCTTCAAATTCATATTTATCCTGCAGCAACTCATAAGTATAGTGACTGACTTGAATGCGACCTGTTATGCCGTGAGATTCCATGCGGCTGGCTGTATTCACGGCATTTCCCCACAAATCGTAAATGAATTTTTTAGTGCCGATTACCCCCGCTACCACCGGGCCGCTATTAATCCCGATGCGGAGGTCAAATTTGGCGTCTAGCTTCACATTTAATTCCTTAATTGCTGCTAGCATATCCAGCGCCATTTCGGCGATCGCCTCTGCGTGGTCTGGACGCTCAATGGGAATACCGGCTGCTACCATGTAAGCGTCCCCGATCGTCTTGATTTTTTCTAAGCCGTGCTTCTCACTCAGTTGATCAAAAGCTGAGAAAATTTCATTCAGCAAGTACACTAATTTAGTGGCGGACATGGTAGTAGAAATTTGGGTAAAATTCACCAAGTCAGCAAAAAGAATTGTGGCTTTTTCAAACTTGTCTGCAATCACCCCCGGTTTGTACTTCAACCTGTGAGCGATCGGTTCGGGCAAAATATTTAGCAGTAAACTTTCAGTTTTTTTCTGTTCTTTCCTGAGTGCAGATTCCATCTGCCTGCGCTTGGTTATATCATGAAAAAACACAGAAATGCCGTCGTGAGAAGGAAAAACCCGGACTTCCAACCACACTTTTAAGGGACGATAATATTTTTCAAAAGCCACTCCAATTTGTTTGGCTACAGCTCCATGATACTCTTTATAAAAATCCGAATTTACGAATTCGGGAAACTCTTCCCAAAAATTTTTACCATAAAGTTCTTCCTGCGAGCGCTTCAAAAATTGGGACCCTTTGTAATTGATGTAAGTAAATCGCCACTGGGTGTCGAAAGCAAAAAAAGCATCGCTCATTCCTTCTAAAAAATTGACAATTTGCTCGTCGGTAGAACGGAGTTTCTCTTCTACTTGTTTGTTCTTGATCTGTGCGCGCTTTAATTTAGTCAGATTTATTCGCAACTCCATGTGGTTGATAATTTGCCGTCCTAAAGTCCGCAGCGCTTCTAGCTGTTGTGGGGTGAGATTACGAGGAACTGTATCTATCGCGCACAAAGTGCCGATCGGATAACCGTCAGGAGTTACTAGGGGGGCTCCAGCATAGAATCGAATATTGGGATCAGAAGTTACTAGCGGATTGCCGACAAAGCGATCGTCATCTAAAGCATTGGGTACCACTAGCAATTCGTTGGGATTTAAAATAGCGTGGGCGCAAAAAGCTGACTCTCTCGGAGTTTCGGGCGCTTCCAGACCCACTTTGGATTTAAACCACTGTCGGTTAGAATCTATTAAGCTTACTAAAGCAATAGGAGTGCCACAAATATAAGATGCTAAAGCTGTTAGATCATCAAAAGCGGCTTCAGCTTCTGTGTCGAGAATGTTGTAGCGGTGAAGTGCTTCTAGCCTCTCTTCTTCGTTGCTGGGCAAAGGTGCAGCTTGCATGGGAGGCCGCGAGGATATAGGTTTACGAACACTGCGTGGAAGTATTATTGCTGCGAATTTTCTGACTTGCGAGAGCACTTTTTTAACTAATATCAAAAGACTTGTTGGCCAATCTTTATTCATCTTTATTTATTGTTTTTCACCCCTGATGGAACTGCGTATGTGTGATCGAAGTAAGCTATACTTACGTATTTACCGCAACTAACTCCTCAATCTCCGGAGCTTTTGTGGGCAATTTCCCTGTCAATACTTCTCTACCGTCATTGATGACAAGTATATCATCTTCTATGCGTATCCCCCGCACATCTGCAAATTTTTCCAAATCCTCCCAGTTTACGAAATATTCATATTTGGCGCGGTTTTCTGGGTTATTTAAGATTGCCGGAACTTGATAAAATCCCGGTTCGATCGATACCAGCATTCCGGGACGCAAAACTCGATTCAACCGCAAAAATCCCAACCCAAACCGACTGCTTCTGGTTCTTCCTTCTTCATAGCCAGCCAAATCGCCTAAATCTTCCATATCGTGAACATCCAAACCGATTAAATGTCCGATACCATGTACAAAAAACAGCGCGTGAGCATCCATCTCTACTAAATCTTCAACATTGCCGCGCAAGATGCCCAAATCAACTAATCCTTCCGCCATAATTCTAGCAGCTAACAGGTGAATATCTTGATATTCCACCCCCGGAATAATTTTATCAATACAAGCATCGTGTGCTGCCAAAACTACATCATAAATCGCTCTTTGAGTCGGAGAAAACTTGCCAGAAACCGGCCAAGTGCGAGTCACATCAGCCGCCCATCCCGTCGATGTTTCCGCACCAAGATCTGCTAACAGCAAATCTCCGGTTTGTAGGGGATTGTGATAATGTTCGCTGTGCAGGACTTCTCCATGTACTGTAACGATACTGGGATAGGCATAGGTCATATTTTTGGAGATGATGACACTTTCCATTGCAGCGCGCACCCCTGCTTCAATTTGAGCATTTCGAGTTGCGGCCATACCCGCTTTATGAGCTTCTACAGTAACAGCGGCAGCTTGACGCAATTCGACCAAACTGGCTGCGTCGTGGCTCAGGCGCAGAGATACGATCGCCTTGGTTAATTCTAGGTCGATTCCGGTTGGCGAATTGGGCGGTGCCAGAGGGCGATCTAGAATTTGAGACTGTTGCAACTGAGTCCAAGAATCCTGAACTGCGATCGTTGCTGCATTTGTAGATCGCGATTTCAATGCGGTCATTGGGAAAGCAGCATCAGCCCCAATTAGTTCGGCAATTTCTGCTCTTTTCGGCATTTCTCCGTGCCAAAGCGTGCTGCTAGCAGGTGCGTCATCTAAGAACAATTCTAATTTGCCCGATTCTAAGCGAATGGCAGCATTTTCTAAGGGCAAACCAGCAAAATATAAAAAGTGACTGCTGGCACGAAATGGATAAGTAAGTGCCGGATAATTGCGAGGAATGCTGCGTCCCGACCATAAAATTACCGGAAAATTAATTAAACTAGCCAGTTGTTGCCGCCGTTGCTGTAAAGTATTAGTTAACAAATCATCACCTTGTGTAATTGTCATGGGTAAAAACCTATAATTTTGAGTTGGGTTTGCAGTCAGCCACAAGTTTTTGCATTCTCAGCATTAAAGAACTAAAATTCGGACTGCCAACTTGGCAGGCATTTTTGATAAAATCCTCATCGGTCACTTCTTTTTTGCTAGCATTTATAGGCTGTCTTTTTTATAGTCTTTCTCGTCATCGCCGGGATGATTTGGTTAAACAGTAAGCCTGATCGCCACTCAGTAAAACCAGGCTGAAAGTGCTACTCTGCAAGCAATTAGCAAAAATGTCACAACACCCGCAATTAGTCAAATTCCTTGGTCTGGTTTTTGTTGATTGGGTGACGTGAGCGAGATCCTCTATTGACTGTTTGATATATGAGACTTTAAAGTATAAGTAAAATTAACTGAAAAAACATGAAAATTTCTCATAAAGCTCCTCAAACTTCTGTGCAAGTACGCGACTGGCCGATCTCACATTTACCGGGATTGAGCAAGGAAAACCAATCTCAACTGGAAGAGTGCAGCATCACCACAACCGGACAACTAATTCGCATGACGAAAACGCAGGCGGCGAAAGTGTTGCTAGCCCATCAATTACAGATTAACATTCAATATGTTAATAAATGGGTAGCGATGGCTAATTTGGCTCGAATTCCGAGTGTAGGCTGTCAGTATTGCGGGCTGTTACTGCACGCGGGTGTTGCTTCGCCGGCTCAATTGGCTCAAATGCCCGTGGAAAGATTGCATCAACAAGTTTTAAGGCTGCACGTAGCGACGATGCAGCGCAATGACTTGACTCCTTCAGTCGATCGCGTGCAAAAATGGGTTCAACAAGCTAGATTAGTCAGTAGTCATTAGTCAGTAGTCAGTTGTCAGTTGTTATTAGCCAACAGTCAGCAGTCAACAGTCAACAGTCAACAGTCAACAGTCAACAGTCATTATGTCAATTCAAGTTTACGGAATCCCCAATTGCGGAACCTGCAAAAAAGCTTTCCAGTGGCTCAAAGATAGCGATGTTAATTACGAGTTTATTAACACAAAAGAACACCCGCCGACTCGCGAAACAATTCAAAGCTGGGTAGCTGCTTTGGGTTTTCAACCCATGCGAAATACTTCTGGTCAATCTTACCGCGCTTTAGGCGATGACAAGAAAAATTGGACTAGCGAACAGTGGGTAGAGGCTTTTGCTAAGGATGCTATGCTGCTGAAACGTCCTCTTTTCGTTAAAGATGGAACGGCTGTTTTAGTAGGTTTCAAAGAAGACGCAATTAGAGAAAAACTGGAGCTTTCAACAACCTGAGTTCAGCCTGTTGTTCGCCGCAAAAACTTAAGTTCCCCCATATCATCACTGAAACTCCAACGCTCGTAAAACGGCATCATGTGCGGCAAACAATTAAGATAAAAATGCTCGACAGCTTGCAGTTCAGGATGACTTAAAACTGCATCCATCAACTTCGCACCCAGTCCCATCTTTCTGTGTGTCGGCTTGATGATGACATCAAAAATCATGGCTCTGTAGACAAAATCGGTAATGACGCGGGAAATGCCAATTAGTCGATCGCTCTCATCGACAAAACCAATGATAACATCAGTAGAAGCCAGCATTTTCACCACATCCTCCCGCGTCCGCTTGTCGCTCCAAAACTCGTTTTTGTACAAATCCATCAAGTCTGAAACCTGGCTGTCAGTCAAAGTTTCGACAATTCGGTAGTTAACCATATCTTCCCTCATAAAAATTAGAAGACTCAAGTCCTGACCACCCACCAACTTATTATTGTTTTACTGTTACCAAGCTAGACATTGCATCACCCCATAGCATGAATTTTACTGCTGCACTTCCGTTTCCTGGCTTTCAAATACCACTTTTGCATAAATCTCGCTCATCGACATTTGCACTCCCAAGGAAGCAAAAGAAACGGTTGCTGTCTCTCCCTCATATTCCCGAAATAACCATTCATTCGATTCTGTTTTAATATATTGTGCGACTAAAAACTCAGATTGATTGACTAACACATATTCACAGAATTCAGGGATAGATCGATAAAACCGAAACTTATCCTCTCGATCAAAATCTTTGGTAGACTTAGAAAGCACTTCCACGATGAGCATCGGATTGAGGATCTCATCACTGCGTCCCTCGGTAAAAACTGGCTCCCCTTCAATCACCATCACATCCGGGTAAGTTCCCCGTCTGTACCGAGGAATCCACAACCGCAAATCGTTGTGAAAAAGCTCATAGCGCTGCCCCTCAAGCAAATTTCCCAAGACTCTACTCAAATTTCGGATAATCCGGCTGTCATTAATACTACCACCACTCATTTGTACAATTTTTCCATCGCGGTATTCATTTCTAAACTCAGCAGTTTCCTCTAACTCCCGGTACTCATCTGGAGTATAAAACTTTCCCTTACTTTGTACTAACATTGTTGCCTCTGTACTAACTTTTATCTGCGTTAATCTGCGTTAATCTGGCTACATCTGCGGTTAAAAATCATAATTAACAGTATATCACAACAAAAAAGAAACGCCCAACTGCAAAGAGTCAGGCGTTTTCCACTATTTCACAAACAGGAAAAATTAATCCCGGCGAGACACCAAATTCGATTCAATTTTCGCACCCACAACAGGTTGCACCTGACTCAAAGCCGACTGCAACATGGGAGTTTTGGTAACAGCATCATTAGCCAAATTAAACAAAGGGTTCGACAAAATTCCCGCCAATGTTGTCGCAACCAAAGTGAGTACAACGCTGACTTGCAAAGGCCGCATTCCCTGAAGGTTCCAGCGAACTTCGGGATAATTTTTTACCGCGTCTGACATTTCTTGAGGTTCTTTTACTACCATCATCTTGACAACGCGGATGTAGTAGTAAATCGAAACTACGCTGGTAATTAATCCCAGAATAACTAAGCCGTAAAGTCCTGCTTGCCAGCCGGCCCAGAACAGATAGATTTTGCCGAAAAATCCAGCCAGGGGCGGAATTCCACCGAGAGAAAGCAGGCAAATACTTAAGGCTAAAGTTAACAGCGGGTCTTTTTGGTACAAACCTGAGTATTCGCTAATTTGGTCGGTTCCAGTCCGCAGCGAGAACAGGATGATGCAGGCGAAAGCACCCAAGTTCATAAACAGGTAAACCAACAGATAAAATATCATGCTGGAGTAACCGGCTTCTGTTCCTGCAATCAAACCCAGCATCACAAAACCGGCTTGGGCGATCGACGAATAAGCCAAAAGCCGCTTCATGCTAGTCTGGGCGAGGGCAACCACATTTCCTAACACCATGCTGAGAATGGCTAAGGCCGTGAACACGAAGTGCCACTGTTCGATAAGTGCGGGGAAAGCAGTTGTTAACAAGCGGATTGCTAGGGCAAAACCGGCTGCTTTGGAACCGACAGAAAGGAAGGCAACAACGGGTGTAGGAGAACCTTCGTAAACGTCAGGAGTCCATTGGTGGAAGGGAACGGCAGAGATTTTGAAGGCGATGCCGGCGATCGCAAAAACCAAAGCAATCACCAAACCGAGAGATTGACCTTCATTGACAGTAGAAAGGTTAGCCGCGATCGCACTTAACTGAGTTTCGCCGCCCGACAACCCGTACAGCAGCGAAAGCCCGTAGAGAAACACTGCCGAAGAAGAAGCCCCAATTAACAAATATTTCAAAGCAGCTTCATTGGAACGCGGGTCGCGTTTTGTGTAACCCGTCAGCAAATAAGACGAGATACTCAGAGTTTCCAACGAAATAAAAATCGTCACCAATTCATCAGCGCCGCTGAGGAACATTCCCCCCAAAGTAGCGGTGAGTAAAATGCCGATGAATTCCGCTAAAGCAGTACCAGTTTGCAGTACATAGCGGACGGATATCAAAATAGTGACAGCCGCAGTCAAAGCGATAATGCCACGAAACACTAAACTCAAGGCATCGCTGTTAAAACCGCCTAGAAACGAGATGGTATCAACGTTATCCCACTGCAAACACAAGGCAGCGACGGCGGCCAACAAACCCGCAACGGCAACGTAGGGAGTCCAACCCGAGGAACTGCGGCCTACGATTAAATCGCCGACGAGAACCACCAAGAGGGTGATGATGACAATTCCCTCTGGCAAGATAGTTCCAGCATTTAGCTGGGCAGCAAGAGTAGCAAAATCCATATTTTCAGGCAGGTTGGGTAGTACAAGCCGCAAAGGCTGTAATGGGCTGTGAACTTGTAAAAATTCTTTACCAAACACAGATTGTAGCGGATTACAGCTTCGCGATCCCAATTGGGCGGGTGTTTGTTGCCGAAGAGTTGATACTCGGTAGCGGTTTTGCATACATGGGCGGGCATTGTAGAGATTGCCGGCTGATGTCACCTGCGCGGAGAGTCGCGATCGACCTTAACTGGCACAATGTAGAAAGTTAAACCAGTAATGTGGCATGACTGACTCGCTAAGTGCCTACAAACCGCAGATTCTCAATGACTTCAACAACCGCCCCGACTAGGAAAATGAATTTCACAAACAAGCTGCAACTCGGTTAGTAGAATTGGTCAAAGTGCGATCAAGCCAGCTTGTTCTAGATATTGCCACCGGAACAGGTTTAGCGGCGATTGTCGACGATGCACTTAGGTCGATCGGGTGCAAGCAAATATGAGTCGCCTTTTCTACACCAGGAATTCTCTAGATAGTATGTCTAAACTACTCTCTTACATCTGTATATTTATTATTACCGGCTGGCTGCTGTTTGCTTGTCATTCCCCGGAAGCCCTAAAAGTAAAACGTCCTCCCCTAAAAGTATCTTTTGTCCCTTTTGTTAGCTATACACCTCTCATCATTGCTCAAGAGAAAGGATTCTTCAAAGCGCAAGGGATAGACGTGGAACTGAGCTATGTAGACTACTCACAATTGCAAGACGCGGATTTCAGTGCAGGGAAGTATGATGCGATCGGATTGACCTTGGGCGATTTGGTGATATTGAGTGCCACAAATCCTGATATGCAAGCTGTGATGGTTTTGGATGAATCGACAGGTGCAGATGTGGTAGTCGCACAATCGGAGATTAAAACAATTCTTAACTTAAAACGAAAAAAGCTTGGTGCAAATCTAGGCAGCTTTAGCGAGGTTTTCGTTACTGAGATGTTGAAAACCTTTAAACTGACGAGCGATGATGTTAGCCTGGTTCAAGTCGAGGCTTTAGAAGTTCCCGATCGCTTACAAAACAATGCTATCCAAGCAGGACACACTTGGGAACCGTATCTTTCTGAAGCATTAAAATTAGGGGCGCATATCCTGTTTACAAGCAAACAAACCCCAGGCTTAATTTTAGATTTGGTCGCATTTCGGGGTGAGGTGATACGCGATCGCCCCGAAGATATTCGCGCCTTTGTGCGAGGCTGGCTTCAAGGCTTGTCATATTGGGAAGCAAATATTCCCGAAGGAAAGGAGATCGTGAGCAAAGCGCTGAATATTCCCATCAAGACAATCTCTTTCGAGGGAATAGACTTTACTGACCTGGCAACAAATCAAAACTTCTTTCAATCAGACAGTCCTAATTATATATACAAAACCGCCAAAAAATATGCGGACTTTTTTATTCGCACAGGCAATGTGACGCGCCTTCCCAATCTAGAAAACTTGTTCAATTCTTCTTTTTTAACCCCCCCTCGTAGTCGGAAACCATGAAGCGCTCTTTCTTCAAAAGCATTCGTACAAAGTTAATCCTGTCGTTTCTCCTCGTTGCTCTGATTCCATTACTGCTGTTAGCATTTATTAACAAGCAGACAACTGAAAAGGCATTGACCGACAACGCACGACAAGCCCTATCTGCGGCGGCTAACGAAACCGCTTACAGAATAGATGGGTTTATCGATGGGAATCTCAATGCCGTGCGCGTAGAAGCGCTTTTACCAGGTTTGGCTACCTATCTGGGCCTACCTCCAGAACGGCGAAATGGTAGTCCCCAAGAGATGTTAGCGACTGAAACCTTAAGCCGCCTTAGTCGCAAAGATATGCTTAATATTATCTCCTATGCCTTGCTCAACTTAAAGGGACAGAATGTACTCGATACGAAGACATCGGGTGTTGGACGAGATGAATCCGGTCAAGATTACTTCCAAGAACCCCTCAAAACTCAACTACCTTTTGTTTCTAGTATTAGGCAATCGACGACAATTCCCAACCTCGCTACGCTTTTTTTTAGCAGTCCTGTTCGCGATGCAAAGAAAAATATATTGGGTGTATTGCGGGTGACATACAATGCCACATCTGTCCAGCAGTTGGTGACTCGGGAAACTGAACGCGCAGGTGCGAAATCCTTAGCAGTTCTTTTAGATGAAAACTATATCCATCTGGCACATAGCACTACACCTGAACTCCTTTTCAAATCGATTGTGCCTTTGTCACCCAATGTTGTAGCGAAACTGCAACGCGAAGGGCGTTTGCCTAAGACTCTCACGAAAGAACTTGCAATCAATTTGCCCGACCTCAAGCAAGCTTTAGACACTAAACAGCCTTATCTAACCACACGATTGGCAGCTACGGGTAATAATGAGTTGAGCCTCTTAGCGATCGCCCGCCTGAAATATAAACCTTGGTCAGTTCTTTTCGCACAACCCATTGCCGTTGCCCTAGCACCTGTAGAAAAACAAATACAGGATGCACTTCTTTTATTAGCAATCATCGCCACAATTGTAACTATCATCGCTTTGGCGATCGCACAACTATTAACAAAGCCTGTGATTTACCTCACCCAAGCCGTTGCCCAGTTTACGGCGGGTCACTTAGATATGCGTGTGAAGATGCGATCGCGAGACGAAATCGGGCTGCTGGCACGATCCTTCAACAGCATGGCGAGGCAAATTCAAGAATCCTTTGAAACCCTGGAAGACAAAGTTAAAGAACGAACAGCAGAACTCGCTAATGCTAATCAGGAAATCATTACCCTCAACGAAAAACTCAAAGTAGACAACCTCCGTTTAGGTGCAGAATTGAATGTGGCGCGTCAGATCCAGCAAATGATTTTGCCCAACCCCGAGGAATTGGAAATTGACGGACTAGATATCGCCGCATACATGGAATCCGCCGATGAAGTAGGAGGCGACTACTACGACGTGCTACAGATCGATGGTGTGGTCACACTGGCGATCGGTGATGTCACCGGACATGGCCTGGAGAGTGGCATTCTGATGCTGATGGCGCAAACCTCAGTTCGCACCCTGCAAGAGATTCGTGGACTAGACCCCGTTCGATTCCTGGATGTACTCAACCGTACCCTCTACAAAAACGTAAAGCGCATGAATTCTGAGAAAAGTCTGACGCTGGCGATTTTGAGCTACTCCGAAGGACTGATTAGCATCAGCGGTCAGCATGAAGAAACGCTAGTGGTGCGAAAAAATGGAGAAGTTGAGCGCATCGACACGATGGATTTAGGTTTCCCGATCGCTTTAGATGATGATATCGCAGGCTTCATCAGTCACATCCTGATTGAGCTAGAACCTGGAGATGGCGTGGTGCTATATACTGATGGCATTCCAGAAGCCTATAACATCGGCAAAAAGCAGTATGGACTTAAGCAACTGTGTGAAGTGATTAGTCAAAATTGGCACAAGTCGGCTGCTGAAGTTAAGGAGGCGGTGATTGTAGATGTACGGCAATATATCGGTAAGCAGAAAGTGTTTGATGATATTACGTTGCTAGTCTTTAAGCTGCAGGCTGAGGTTACTGAAAAGGGAAATTTAGTTAATAATAATATTATACCAAATGAAATCCTAAAATGAAGAACCAAGTTTGAGGAATACTTTATGAAACTAAACTACTAAGAAAGAATTGATTTAACAGCAGCAGACGAGTTAAAAATAAGTTTTTCAGAGCAGCGAACTCTACCTAATAAACAAAAAAATTAGGCACTTTATTGGTTAAAAACTGGAGCGATTCAAAGCCTTACAGATGTAGCTGAACGTTTAGGTGTACATAGAATTACTGTACATAGATGGTTAAAACAATATAGTGCTCGCGGTCTGTCAGATCAGTGATGCCAAATAATAAAAATGTAGGCACACTATCTATTAGCCTTAATCTATATTACGTTTTTTTAGGTAGCGACTTAGAAGATGGTTAGGGAACTGCGACGGTGGTAACACGGACATTCGGATCGAGGGCGTCACCTTGAGAGTAAATATACTCAAATGCCGATCGATCTTTAAGCATATTTGCCCGCAAAAATAGCGCGCTCCAACGGGCGATCGTTTCAATACCCACGGCTCGCTCTAAGGTAGCAGTATTGCGATCGGGGTTCGCACCCGCAGGGTTATTAACATTAGTGATGCTAAAGTGATTTGCACCCATAACAGTAATCAAAGCTTTGGGTGGTGTTTGAATTTGGTCAAAGGTGCTTTGAGATCGATCGGGCAGGGCGACACCATCGATATCGCCTTGAATCAACGCCACTGCAATGCCATCATTAGCGATGGGTACAAATTCATTAGCAATGGGATTCCGCAAGTTAGCTCCAAAAAATGCACCCGCTAATAATTCTTTCGGGCGCGTAAATGGCTCTTGACACAAATACAATTCTGGGAGGCATTTATTAGCAATCACGGATAACCCCACTGCACCACCAAAAGAATGACCTAATAAACCAAGGCGCTGCGTATCGATAACAGACGCGATCGGAGATGTGGGCTTTTTGTTTTCGATCGCCATTTGCGACAAAACCGCCGCAATTTGCGAAGTTTCCGACGCCAAATTAGGGGGTGAACTGGGATTGAAGGGCGAAGGGCGCAAATGGTTCGGAACGACTACCACAAAGCCGTACCGCGCCACGTGGCTAGCGTAATCTGAATAAAATGATTTATCTACAAGCGCACCTTGCAATAAAAGTACAATGGGGAAAGAGTAATTACCGGAATTAAGATCGGAGGGTTTAGGATAATAAATGTCAGCTAAATCGTTATTAGCAGATATCGTCGTACTGTAAAAGCTAGTTTCTTTAAATAGCGGTGCATAATCGATTGTTGTGGCAAAAACTTTGCTAGCAATGACAACAAACGCAGCAATTGCACAAACAATTGCTATGGTTTTTGCCGAAAAAAAATGAGGGTAGAAATTCATCATTATTTTGGGTTTGAGAGTGCGTGCATAAGCTACGGAAAAAAAAAGTCGGCGAGCTTTGGGAATTTAAGGAGCGTTGCCGGAAAAGGTTTCGGACTCTGTGACTAAGAGTATCAAATTGTGATTAATAGAAATTTGTGTAAAACTTGCAAATAAACTGACTCATAAATAAACACGATTCCTGATTTTACACCCTTTTTGACTACTTGGATTTTAGTGTGGCTTATAAGCCGACCAAATTTTCTTTAGAAAAACATTTTTTAGAGTATTGAATCGGAATTTCGATGGCTAATGTCGCTCCTTGATCCGGTATCGAAAAACAACGGAGTTGCCCGCCGTGGTCGTCCACTACAATAGCATAGCTAAGCGATAACCCCAAACCCTTTCCTTTGCCCACTTGCTTCGTTGTAAAAAATGGCTCAAATATGCGTTGTTGAATATCTTCGGTTATGCCCGGCCCATTATCAGTAATATAAATACCCACTCGAAAATCGGAGAGTAACTTCGTGCAAATAGTGATAGTAGGGATTGGGCTGTTATCATCTGCCTCTTTGGCCCAACTTTTTTGTGACTGCAACGCATCAATCGCATTGCTCAGGATGTTCATAAAAACCTGATTCATTTGCCCCGCATAACATTCTATCTTTGGCAGATCATCATACTCTTTTACCACTTTAATTATCCTTTGGTCTACTTCATCTTTCAGCCGATGCTGCAAAATCATCAGCGTACTTTCCAGCCCTTCATGGATATCCACCGCTTTCAACTCAGATTCATCGAGTCGGGAAAAATTCCGCAGCGATTGCACTATTTCTCCGATTCTGTCAGCTCCTATTCTCATAGAAGCAATTAGCTTCGGCAAGTCATTCCTGAGAAAAGTGAAATCGATTGCCTCCAGTTGTTCCTGGATAGCGGCTGTGGGATTGGGAAAATCTTCTGCGTAGAGTTGCACCAGCCTCAGCAAATCTTGAGTGTACTCCGTTACCGGAGAGAGGTTCCCTTTAATGAAGCTAATCGGATTGTTAATTTCGTGAGCTACCCCTGCTACGACATTCCCTAAACTTGACATTTTCTCGCTTTGGATGAGTTGAGCTTGTGCATTTTGTAACTGTTGTAGAGCCAGCTCTAGTTGTTGGGATTTCTTCCGCTCTTTAGCCTCGGACTCCTGCAATCGCGCATTTTGCTCGTACAATTTTTTTTGCAAACGCTGAATAGTTAGTTGATTTTCGACACGAGCTAAAACTTCTTCTAAATGAAATGGCTTGGTGATGTAGTCTACTCCTCCCACAGCAAATGCTTTGACTTTATCCAAAACTCGATCTAGGGCGCTCAAGAAAATAACTGGAATACCCGAAGTTCTGCCATCCGCTTTTAAATGTTGGCAAACTTCATAGCCGTTCATCTGGGGCATCGTGATGTCCAGTAAAATCAAATCTGGCGGGGTGGAACGCGCTGCTTTTAATGCCATTTCCCCGTTGATTACCCCCCTAACTTTATATCCTTTGTCGCTCAACATAGTCGATAAAAGACGCAGGTTGTCGGGGGTATCGTCAACCACTAAAAGATTGGCAACATGAGATGCTAATTGCTGGTTGTTCATGGGATAATTTGTTCGGTTAAGTCAGTAATTTTATCAAAGCGAAAATTATGAATCCAATCGGTGAGAATCTCCGCAGAAAAAGTATCGGATTCAGGGATTGTGGATACTAAACTTAAAATCAGGCCGGCATCAGCATCGATAGCTCCATGATGTAACTGTCTCACCCAATCCGTAGGCATTGTCGCCAAAGTTGTCCTTAAAGTTTCAGTTTTTTCTCCTTCTTTTACACTCAAGTCTTGACCCTCAAGCTGAGATAATGTAAAGTTCGGTAAATCTTCATAAATATACTGTACCCCTAAATGTTCAGCCATTTTGGCAAAAATAACTTCTTCTTGGAAAGGCTTGCTCACAAAATCGTCACAGCCTGATGATAAAACAATGGCTCGCTCTTCCTCAAAAGCGCTAGCGGTCAACGCAACAATCGGGGTAGCCTCATCTTGAATCTTGGCTTTAATTTGTCTGGTAGCCTCATACCCGTCTATCACAGGCATTTGCATATCCATCCAAATTAGGTGAGGTTTCCAAGTTTCCCAGATTGTAATAGCTTCTTGACCATTTTCCGCTTCGCGCACCTCCAAGCCAAGCGGTTCGAGAAGATTAACCAATAGCAAACGACTCTCCCATTTATCATCAACCACCAAGATGCGATATGAGGGTTGGTTGGGTTCTAAACCAATTACCCGCCTTCTTGATTGTCGAGGTTGAACTTCAGCCATCTCAGGGGAGCTAATGTGGATATCAAAACTAAAAATTGTTCCTCGATTCAAGGTACTGCTGACGGTAATATCTCCTCCCATCAGTTGTACGAATTGTCGGCTGATGGGTAAACCCAAGCCAGTTCCTTCTTGAGATTTCCGACCCGCGTCAGTTTGTACAAAAGCCTTAAATAGAGAGCCTATCTCAGTAGGAGCAATGCCGTGGCCAGTGTCTTCCACTTCAAACGTAATAGTCCGTGGTTCGTTGTCTGTTGGGGACTTTTGTTTCTCAATTGCTGTAACCCGAAGTGTCACACTTCCCTTCGTAGTAAACTTGATCGCATTTCCTAGCAGATTAATTAAGACTTGACGCAATTTGCTTTCGTCAGTTTTTACATACTGAGGAATGTTAGAATTGATGTGCCAACTGAGCTGTAAATCTTTAGAATCAGCTTTGAGTTTGAGCATTTCTTGGAGAGAATGGAGCAAATGATACAGGTCAAAGCTAGTAGGATTTAATGTAATCCGACCTGCCTCGATTTTAGACATTTCCAGAACGTCATTAATCAGCGTCAGCAAATGCTCGCCAGAACGACTAATGATGGCGATCTGTTCCTGCTGTATGTGAGAAAGGGATGAGTCGCGTCCCAGCACTTGGGTAAAGCCGAGAATTGCATTGAGGGGAGTTCGCAATTCGTGACTCATTTTTGATAAAAATTCGCTTTTAGCCTTGTTAGCCGCATCTGCAACTTCTTTGGCTTGTTGTAAGGCTGCCTCTGCTTTTTTGTCCTCCGTAATATCGCTGGCTGTGCCAGTTATTCCTAGAATATTTCCCTCGGAATCCCGCACTACAAGTGAATTAAACCGGAGATTGATAGGTCTACTATCTTTAGCTAATTGTATGGTTTCATACTGAAATACGGACTCTCCATTCAGCATACGTTGGAATATCTCGTTATCTTTGGGAAGTTGTTCAGGTATCTGAAACTCACTGAATTTTCGCCCTATCATTTCTTCAGGGCTGTAGCCAAAAATCTGTTGGACGGCAGCGTTGACGAAGGTATAACGCCCTTCAACATCAACTGACCAAATCATATCCTGCGATGTTTCAACTAAGTCACGGTATTTAGCCTCGCTTTCTTTGAGCGCTTCTTCTGCCCTTTGACGATCGGTAATGTCGTTAGTGACTAAGAGAATACACGCTTCTCCACCCAGCTCAATAATATCTGCTGATACCAGCATCTTCCTCACCTCGCCTGATGAAGTACGACAATCGAATTCCTGATTGCGAACCACTCCTGATTCTTGCAATAGTTGTCTGTATCTGTCACGTTCTTCTAAATTAACCCAAAGATTCAAATCCCTTGCTGTAAAACCAATTACCTGTTCGCGAGAGTAACTAAAAGTGCTGAGGAAACTGTCGTTCACTTCGATGTAGCGTCCATCTGCGAATCGGGCGATCGCGATCGGGTTAGGACTGGAACGAAAGGCTGTAGAAAACTTTTCCTCAGACTTGCCCAAGGCTATTTCTGTTTGCATTCTGACAGCCATTTCCTGTTCCAATTCTTGCGTTCTTTCTATAACCTTACGTTCCAGCGTTCGCGAGTATTCCCCTAATTGCTCGTAAAGTTGAGCATTCTCAATGGAAATAGCAATTTGGGCAGATAAAAGTTTTAACAACTCCAGGCGATCGGTAGTAAAAGCCCCCTCAGTCAAATTATT
>NZ_JAUBOY010000090.1:0-11538 GCF_036700465.1 Microcoleus sp. T3_A4
TTTTCGATCGCTCATCTTTTAGTGCATTCAATCTACAGTAATGCGCCTCTTTATTCTGTCTTAGTCTAAACTCCAGTCCTAAACCTTGGCTTTCCTCTTTTAACCGTTGTTTTATTAATCACCAGATAACAGAAATTACACCTGAAGCCGTAATATTTCCATCGCACGTCAACAGCGCAACAGTTTCACCTTGATTTTGCAAAATCATTGCCGTTGCTACAATTTGACGATCGTGCATTTCATGGATGCTCAATAAGCTGAGCGTTTGATTGATAATAGTTCGATCGAGTGGATAAACTGCGATTCTAGAATCGCTATTAATCGCATTGAACAACGCATTAACAGATGGAATTGATGTTTTTCCTCGTTCTACAATCCATGCAGCTTCAGCCAAGGGGATCGCAGGTAAAACAAGCTGACTGTCCAAATTGGATAGAATGGCTTGGACTTGAGTCCCAAATCTTTGATTTCCTTCGAGAAACCAGATCAGCGCGTGGGTATCAATGACATATTTCATCGGCAGCTATGACCAATCTAATTCATCGTCAGTATCCCCTTGAAATTCGGCAATCTCGAAATCAGCTTCGGTGGATTGATGAGAACCTGCAAACATTCCAAACTGGATAAATGTAGGCGTTCGAGGAATGGAGGGCGCAGCCAAAAAAGTAATCACCACGCGACTTTCATAAATATTTTCAGGAAATTCTAACAGTTCGATGACTCCATTTCTGTAAATTCCTTCAAATGCTTGGAGCATAATGATTCACCTCGCGTACAATATGGTCTATCGACTCGCTAGCTAACAATCCCAGTCTAACAAATCTTCCCCCAAAAATACAAATTTTTGATATAATAGTTTCAGCAAATATAACCTTATATCAAATCTGTCGGGCGATCGGCATTCGTGGAGGTGCTGTTTTCCACATCAAATCTATTTCTTCCGGTGTCAATCCGTAAGCTTGATTAACTAAGTCGGATAAACGGTGTTCGAGTCTCAACGCCTCAGCTTTGCGAGATTGAATGGCCGGTGCATATTCATTATAAGTTTCGCGGACTGCTTTTAGTCCAGCAACGCCGAGAGGATCGGAGGATTTAGTTTTCGGCATTCGCTTTCTGATTTCTGCTACAAACTCTGCAAAGGAAAGCGCAGAAAAATCTTCGAGTTTTTGTCCGACTTTATCAATTAAATAAGTGATTTCCAGCCATTGCAAGACATCTCGGTGAGTTTCTTGATTAGTTTTGGCGATTTCAATTAAACGGCTGACAATTGGTTCTACTTCGGCACGAATTGAGTCAGTTGGTGGTGCGATGGGTAAAGTTTCTACCTGTTCTCTAAACATTCGCAGTGTGTCATTGATTCCTTTTTGCAAAGTGTGGTGACAAATCCACCAAGTTATTGGCGAACACAACCACCCAAGCATATAAAAATTTCCTGTTGGCCATAGATAGCAAGTATTCACTGGGTATATCTCTTGAGAGACGAAGCAAAACCAAGAATAAGTAGCCAAATCTTGAGTGATAATTTTTGGTTCTTGAAAAACGTTATAGTAAGCACAGCTACGCAGTTCCCACCAGTAACGCCCTTGGTCGGAACGCTTAGACAGTTTTTCTTGCATCGGCTTCATATACTTATATACCGATGGAAATGTTTGTGCAAATACTTCCTCTGCTTTATCGTTTGCGGTACTCCACGGCCATACACTATCGCTGCTAGACTTCAGCAGAATAATCCAAAGATTTTCCCACTCTGGACTCCAGCGTTTAATGTTCTGACCTCGCAATAATGGCTTGATGATTTCAGCGGATTTAGGGTCTGCTTGCACTAGACTGTTTTTAGTCGCTTCATCAATTAAAAAAGCTTCATTCAATCCTGTTAAAATACCTCGATAAGGCTTAACCCCTGCAAAATCTTTAAGCGGAACACCCACTCGTTGAATTTTTTGCATCAAATCATCAACAGCAGGAGGTTCCAAACTCCAAGCATTCGCAGTAAAACGATCTCGCGAAATTTGATAACCGTGTTGTTGAACGTATTGTGTAAGGTTGATCTTAGCAAGATACTCGCGCGGAACCGGACAAACAATCACAGGCGAATTAGGTTCAGATTTACCTGGCTCAATCTCGCTTTCCGTTTCAGAGATACATAGAGAAGCGTTAGGCTTTCTGACTGCGACAATACAGGGAAAAGTATCAGCCTCCTCAAAAATTGGCGCGTGTCCGAAATCAATAATTTGCTCTAGTAAACCTTGACTGGCAAAAAACTTGCGTAGAGGTTCGCCGTATCCAGACCTCAGCCATTTATTTGTAACAATATACGAAAGCACTCCCCCCGGTTTGAGAATGTTTAATCCGAGTTCATAAAAGTAAGTATAAAGGTCTGCGACGCTGTTATAAGATTCATAATTTGCTTGCAAGTATGGTTTAATTGGAGATAGCAACTCCTGCCGCACGTAAGGCGGATTGCCAATCACAACATCAAAACCACCATCAGCAAAAATCTGGGGAAATTCAGCCTGCCAATCAAAGGCTCTCTCTGCTACATTATTGTCAGATACGATCGAGTTTCCCGCTTTAATATTATCATCCAAATAAGTCAGCATTTTACCCGGTTCCGCCGTCTTTAACCACAGCGAAAGCTTGGTGATTTCCGCCGATTCCGGCAGCAAATCTACGCCGTACAGGTTGTTACTTAAAATGCTTCGGTCAAATTCCAGCGACTTGCCGTTTTTTGGCTTATACCCCAAAGCATTCAATTCGCGATCGACTCTTTCGTACTGCTGCATTAAATAATCAAAAGCCGCAATCAAAAAAGCACCCGAACCGCACGCCGGATCGATGACTCGCGTTTTTTGCAGCACTTCCTCTCGATACGCTTTCCAAAACTTAATTGCAGTTTTCTTGGGTGGCTTAACCGACACTTCAGCAACTTCGCCCATTAGGAAGAAATCGCGTAACTCTTGCTCTCGCCGATGCAGATAGCCGCCGAGAGAAACCTCGACAATATATTGAGTAATAAAAGCAGGCGTGTAAAACACACCTTGAGTTTTCCGCTTGCCTTTTTTCTGATTGTATTCCTGTCCGGTAGTTTCAGCATTTAATTCTTCCAAATCTGTAACAGACTGCTCGAAAATATGCCCCAAAATATCGACGGAAACTTCGGTGTCAAAATCAAATCGCGTCAGCTTATTAAGCCGACTGCATAAAGGATTTGGCACGGTCAATTGTGCGTCTAAAATCCGATCAAATTTAAAGAAACCGCCGTTGTATCCCGGTACAGGAGGGTCATCATTTCCCACATCAACCCAGCGAAATACAGATTGATAATTTTCCCAAATTAATCTAGGATTGTATTGGTCTTTGTTGTCGTGAGCGTTGCTGAGGGTTTTTGGCGGCAGCAATCCTTTATCTTCACAAAAAGCAATGAATAAAACGCGGTCTAAAGTTTTTTGAGCTTTTTCAATGAGTACGCGATCGCGGTTGGGGATATCCTGCGACCCAGAAAAGCGAAAATGCTTGACGAGAGCGAGTCGAATTGCTTTGTATTCTTGATATAATTTATTGGTAATTTCCTCTTGAGCTTCGTCAGAGTCTTTTAACAGTCTGTCAATAACAGAAACTGTTTGGTCTTGGTTTTTAGGCAAAAAATTGCGGCGGCACAGCAGAAAGTAAAACCGCTTAAAAGCTGCAATATCCGCCAAGTCAGTCAGAAAAAATTGTTCGTAATAAGCGGGAGTTTTATTGGTATGATAAAGTCGCAACTCTCGATAATTCGAGACAATAATCCAGCGACAATCGGGTGTATAATTAGCGTAGCGCCAACCTTGGTCAACTGCTGATTCCGATCGCCCGGATGCGGGACGATCTAAATCATTTTTCGCTCCCTTGAGTTCGATCGGAGCAATCACTTTACCTTGCAGGGACACGGCTTTGCCTTTAGGATTGTCAGCAGCAGTAAAAAAGCCGATCGCCCCGTCAGCAGAACCGCCGCCATCAGATATCGTTTGTTCCGCGTTAATTTCCCAAGCTTTCCCCGCACCTTGAATTACCGAGCAATATCCCAAAACATCCTGAAAAATATCATTAATAAAACTACCGTGCAGCGCAACTTCTTTAACTTCGTCTAACGTACCAGTTTTAAGTGTTGCAATCCACGTTCCCAATTTTTGGTGGCGCACTTCCATATCTTGCGGAAAGCTAAAAGCACGCAAAGCAGTGTTGAATGTTTTGCTGTGAAAAAGGGCGCGACTAGAGCGATTTGTCATCTTTTCAAGCAGGTTAATAAAGTTAATTTTACAGCATCCAAGTGCAACAGCGGCTCAGACCTTCTGCTATCAAATCAGTTATACTCAAAGGTCGAGCCTCTTCAAGGGCTTCGCTAACACACCCTACCCCCTCAAAAATGCGTGTAAAGCGCAGCTATCGGACTCTTAATCGATCGCTCAAGAGTCAAAAACGCACCTCTAAGGCTGAGCTAGCTCTCATTAACTTTGCATATTGTAATTATCAAGAAAAGCTATAACTTTTTCTCAGCGGCTTTCCGCTGCTCCCTTCGGGTTTTACAGCAATAGTTAAATACGTCTGAGCTTATCTGCACTTAACCAAAAGTTTTGTTACAATAGGTGAGCTGTTACAAATCGTAACTTATGCTGGTTCCTATTTTAATAATTGACGTTGCCCTCGTTGCCTGGTCTTTGCACTTAATGCAAGAGGCGATCGCGCAACGGGAATTTTCACTAATGCTAGCCGGCACCCTAGTTGCGGTCTCAGCCGCCGCTCTGCTAGTCGTCTACTTTCTCATGGGCTCTTGTTTGAGCCATTTAACCGAAATATCCCAACACACTTACTAGATGATAGTAGGGGATTGACCATTGTCCAGAAGCGAGGAGAGTTTTGTGGAAAAAAAGCCGAAAGCCTTGCCAGCCGAAGGCTCAAAACTAATTTCCCCAAAAAGCTTGACAAATATTGGTCAGTTAAGGCATGATTGAGAGCGCGAAAAGAAAGGGGAATTAGCTCAGTTGGTAGAGCACTACAATGGCATTGTAGGGGTCAGCGGTTCGAGCCCGCTATTCTCCATAAATTAAAATTAGGGATACATCACTGCTGTGTCCTAATTTGTACCGAAACATTACCACCGCGTGCTTAAATTCGATCGCGACTTGTACCTAAACAGCATTGCCGTGGCCTTAAATTCGATCGCGCTACACACCGCGAAAACCATTTTTCCCGTAAAATCAAAACAGTCTACCCGCAACCAAAGCGCTACCTGTGGCAAAGTCAACTGAACCCAGCAATCCAGAGAGTCCGAGCCAACTTGCCCGCACGCCTCTGTACGACCTATCATTAGAACTCAAAGCCCGAATGGTGCCGTTTTCCGGGTGGGAGATGGCAGTACAGTACGCAGGCATCAGCAGCGAACACCAAGCAGTACGCCAGCAAGCAGGAATGTTCGACATTTCCCACATGGGAAAATTTGGTTTGAGAGGGAAACAAGTAAGAGAAAAATTTCAACCCTTAGTACCCTCAGACTTGAGCCGCTTGCAACCCGGTCAAGCTCAATATACAGTCTTGCTAAATGCCAAAGGCTGCATCTTAGACGACATTATTTTCTACTGGCAAGAACCCGACGCTATCACTAGCGAAGAACGTGCAGTAATTATTGTCAACGCCGCCACTCGCATCGCCGACAAAGCATGGATCACCACGCACTTAGAATTGAGCGAACTCAGTTTTACAAACCTCTCCGAAGATAAAGTTTTAATAGCAATTCAAGGCCCGGAAGCTGTTAACTATCTCCAGCCTTTTGTGGAAGACAGCCTCGCACCCATTAAGGCATTCGGTCACTTAGAAACAAATCTGTTGGGACAGCCGAGTTTTATCGCCAGAACTGGTTACACCGGCGAAGATGGGTTTGAAATCATGGTGGATGCCGCAGTAGGAAAAGAACTGTGGCAAAAATTGTTAGCTGCTGGCGTTGTTCCTTGCGGATTGGGCGCGAGAGATACCTTGCGTTTAGAAGCAGCAATGGCTCTTTACGGTCAAGATATCCACGACAATATCACACCTTTAGAGGCTGGATTGGGTTGGGTTGTTCACCTCGACACCAAAGGCGATTTTATTGGTCGCGAGGTTTTGGAACAGCAGAAAGCGAGTGGAGTATCGAAGCGGTTGGTAGGGCTAGAAATGCAGGGGCGGCACATTGCGCGCCACGGCTATCCGGTAATATTTGAAGGCGAAACAGTAGGAGAAGTTACTAGCGGTACATTATCACCTACTTTGAATCGCGCAGTTGCCCTCGCATTTGTTCCCGCAAAATTAGCTAAAATCGGGCAGCAATTAGAAATCGAAATTCGCGGGAAAAACTATCTGGCTAGTGTGGTGAAAAAACCCTTTTATCGCTCGCCAAACCGCCCCAGTTAAATTAAGTAGGTAAGCATTGATTCAGGGGCGGGCTAGAAGCCCACCCCACAAGAAATTGTAGGTGTATGTGTTCTTGTGGAACGGGCTTCTAGCCCGTTGCTCATTTTGGTCGAGAAGATTCATCTACAAGCTTAGCAAAATTTCGCAAAGTTGCAGCATAGCGATCGCCCGCCACATCCATCAAATCATTATGACCGGCCCCATCAACCCAAAAATGCACTTTCGGCTCGTTGGCGGTGGCAAACAACTGCTCTCCATGCCAAAAATGCACAACCTCATCAGCCTTACCATGAATCACCAAAACAGGCGATCGAACTTTGCCAATTTTATCAATATTCACAAACTTGTCAAAGGGTAAAATCGGAATCCGCGTCAACACCCGAAAAGCCGAAACAAAGGAACTTTCAACCACCAAACCGCCGACTTTTTGCCGGGAAGCCAAATCAATTGCCGGGCCACCGCCCACAGAACGCCCATAAAGAATAATTTGCTTGGCAGGTATTCCCAACTGTTGGGTTAAATAATTGTAAGCAGCATCAATATCACGATAAGTATTATACTCAGAAGGCTTTCCCTGACTCGTGCCGTAACCTTGATAATCATAGGCAAACACAGCAAACCCGGTATCTCGAATCTCTCGGAGTACCCACAAAATGCCGTCCAAGTCTTCCGCATTCCCGTGACTGTAAAGTATGGTATATTTAGCTTGCGGGTTAGGAAAATGAACAGCAGAAATTTTCACGCCATTAGCTGAGCTAACTTGGATAACTTCCCTGCTATCACTCTGACTAGATGGGGGAGGTTGAAAAATTAGCCGTTCTGAAAAAAAGAAACCGTAAAAACATAGAAATGCGTAAATAAAAATTATAGATCGCATCAGTCGTTTGACAGAAAATTCCCCGAAAAGCAAGCGTTTAATATTTTTTTTGTTCCACTTAGTCATTACTAAAGGCTCATAGTTGAATAAGATTTAACTAATACTTTTTTATTGTGAGAAAAGACATGGCACTAACATACCCCGATGACCTGAAATACCTAGACACCCACGAATACATTCGACTCGAAGGCGAAATAGCCACGATCGGCATTAGTGCCTTTGCAGTTGACCAACTCGGCGATATCGTGTTTCTAGATTTGCCAGAAGTGGGTGCAGGGCTAGAAAAGGGCGAAGCTTTCGGTACAGTCGAGTCAGTGAAAGCGGTTGAAGACTTGAAAGCACCAGTTACCGGTATAGTCGTAGAACGCAATGATGACATTATAGAGGCTCCCGAAAATTTGGCGGAAGACCCCTATGGCGCTGGGTGGCTGCTGAAAGTGCGCGTTGACAACACCAACGAAGCAGACGATGCTTTCTCGGCCCCGGAGTATCGCAAAATGGTCGAAGGGGAATAGGGCATAGGGAATAGGGCATAGGGCATGGGGCATAGGGCATAGGGCTCGTTGATAATTCCACAATCTGCCAGGGGTTGAAACCCCTGGCTCATAGCACAAGTCGTCTAAAGACGACTGAAATACCAAGCTGTTGCGGGGGGAGTTGCGATAAGTGCAGCTTAATCTACAGTCGTCTTCAGACGACTTTAGCTATGAGACAGGGGTTTCAACCCCTGTCGGACTTTGATACACACAAAAAATCTTGCTTAGTCGTCTTCAGACGACTTTAGCTATGAGACAGGGGTTTCAACCCCTGTCGGACTGTCGCACTTTGATAGACACAGAAAATCTTCCTTGTTTTCTTAGCAAAATGTTACAAACAAAGAAGCAAAAGTCTATTCAGGAGAATCCGCCTTGGTACTCTACAGCCCTCAACTTGAACCCAACCAGCAGCAAAACCTTTCCTCCATCAATGGTTTTGCGGGCCGGCACATTGGCCCGACACCCAACGAAATCCAGCAAATGCTCAATGTTTTGGGCATTTCCAGCCTTGATGAGTTGATTGACAAAACGGTTCCAGCGGCGATTCGCATTTCTCAACCCTTACAACTTCCCGCCGCGCAAAGCGAGTACAGCGCTTTGGCAGAATTGAAAGAAATTGCTGCAAAAAATCAGGTATTTCGATCGTACATCGGCACTGGATATCACGACTGCATAACTCCCCCCGTCATTCAGCGGAATATCCTAGAAAATCCCGGCTGGTATACAGCTTACACTCCCTACCAAGCCGAAATTGCTCAAGGGCGATTGGAAGCTTTACTGAACTTCCAAACCATGATAATTGACCTCACGGGTTTGGAAATTGCCAACGCTTCTTTGCTAGATGAAGGGACAGCGGCGGCGGAAGCGATGGCGGTGAGTTACGGCGCCAGCAAAAAGGGGGCAAAAGCATTTTTTGTTTCCCAAGATTGCCACCCTCAAACTATTGAAGTGGTGCAAACTCGCGCTAAGCCCTTGGGAATTGAGGTAATTGTCGGCGACCATCAAAGCTTTGAGTTCGATCGTACAATTTTCGGCGCTCTCCTGCAATACCCCGCCACAGACGGCGCAATTTACGACTATACCGATTTTATTCGATCGGCACACGAAGTCGGCGCATTAGTCACAGTTGCTGCCGACATTTTGAGCCTTTGCTTGCTGACACCCCCCGGCGAATTCGGCGCGGATATAGCCGTAGGAAGCACTCAGCGCTTCGGAGTGCCGATGGGATTCGGAGGGCCCCACGCAGCCTATTTCGCCACGCGAGAAGAGTTTAAACGGCAAGTTCCGGGGAGAATTGTCGGCGTTTCTAAAGATGCTAATGGCAAATCTGCTTTACGTTTGGCTTTGCAAACTCGCGAACAGCACATCCGCCGCGAAAAAGCTACTAGCAATATTTGTACTGCTCAAGTTTTGCTGGCAGTAATGGCGAGTATGTATGCTGTTTATCACGGCCCGTCTGGACTGAAAGACATTGCTGAGAAAGTATGGAGTTTAACAGCACTTTTGGCATCCGGTTTAAGAAGTTTCGGATACACCATTGGTTCTCAACATTTCTTCGATACTGTGCGGGTAGAATTGGGAGATAAACCGCTGTCAGAAATTCTAGAAGCTGCTAAAGTTCGCAAAATTAATCTCCGAGTTTTCGATAATTCGACAGTAGGAATCACTTTAGATGAAACTGTCAGCGTTGAAGATGTGCAAGAGTTATGGAAAATTTTTGCACAGGATAAAGATTATATCAGGCCCGACGGGCAGAAGGCTCTCAACATTCCGCTGGATGCAGACGCATTGAGTGGTTATTTGACTTTACCAGATTTTTGCGATCGCACCAGCAGCTATCTCGCCCATCCAGTTTTCAACAGCTATCATTCAGAAACTGAACTTTTGCGGTATTTGCACCGTTTAGAAGCCAAGGATTTATCGCTAAATACATCGATGATTCCCTTGGGTTCTTGCACAATGAAATTGAATGCCACAGCAGAGATGATGCCCGTGACTTGGGCGGAATTTGGCAAGATACATCCCTTTGCCCCCCACGATCAAACTCGCGGGTATCAAATGATGTTCGTGCAACTAGAACAGTGGCTGGCAGAAATTACAGGTTTTGCGGGAATTTCTTTGCAGCCAAACGCTGGTTCCCAAGGCGAATATGCGGGTTTGTTAGTTATTCGCGAATACCACGAACACCGAGGCGAATCTCACCGAAATATCTGTTTGATTCCCCAGTCAGCCCACGGTACAAATCCGGCTAGCGCGGTGATGGCGGGGATGAAAGTAGTTGCTGTCGAGTGCGATTATCAGGGCAATATTGATGTTGCCGATTTGCGGAAAAAAGCCGAGAAGCACAAAAATGACTTGGCGGCTTTGATGGTGACATATCCATCTACGCACGGCGTTTTTGAGGAAGAGATTAAAGATATTTGCGAGATTGTCCACAACTGCGGTGGACAAGTTTATATGGACGGCGCGAATATGAATGCTCAAGTTGGTTTGTGCCGCCCCGGTGATTTTGGTGCTGATGTTTGCCACTTGAATTTGCACAAAACTTTCTGTATTCCTCACGGCGGCGGCGGGCCGGGAATGGGGCCGATTGGGGTAATGTCTCATTTAGTAGAATTTTTGCCCAGTCATTCTATTCTTAACAGTCAACAGTCAACAGTCAACAGTCAACAAATATCAGTTGGTGCTGTTTCCGCCGCGCCTTGGGGAAGTGCTAGCATTTTGCCTATTTCTTGGATGTACATTCGGATGATGGGAGGAGTGGGTTTAACTGAAGCGACAAAAGTAGCAATTCTTAATGCTAATTACATGGCGCATCGGTTAGCATCTTACTATCCGGTTTTGTACAAAGGGAAAGCTGGTTTGGTGGCGCACGAGTGTATTCTGGATTTGCGATCGCTCAAAAAGTCTGCGGCTATTGAAGTTGAAGATATTGCTAAACGGTTGATGGATTACGGCTATCACGCGCCGACGGTTTCTTGGCCGGTTGCTGGTACGGTAATGGTGGAACCGACGGAAAGCGAATCGAAGCAGGAATTAGATCGTTTTTGCGATGCAATGATTGCAATTAGAGCTGAAATTGCGGAGATTGAAAACGGTAATGTTGACGCGCAAAATAACGTATTAAAAAATGCGCCGCACACCGCAGAATCTCTGATGGTTGATGAGTGGAATCGTCCTTATACTCGCGCGCAAGCGGCTTATCCGGCACCTTGGACTCGCGAACATAAGTTTTGGCCGGCGGTGGGTCGGATAGATAATGCGTTTGGCGATCGTAATTTTGTCTGTTCTTGTTTACCTATGGAGGCTTACAGTCAAGGTTAAATAAGTCTCTCCGGGGCAATGGGCACCTTACACATATACTCTTGTGGGGTGCTTCTAGCCCGCCAAACAAATAAAATTTAAATGTATAACAGCTTATCAAGCTAGATAAACGCGCCGAAAAAAATGTAATACAAGAATCCCCACATCCCCAGGTAAAATAAAAAATGAATAGACGATTTTTGTGGTTGGCTCCCGAAAATAAACCGCGTTGGATTATCTTATTATTGTTAGGTTTTTTGGCTGCTTTGGGGGTAGTGGCAACAACAGCTTACATCAAAATGGCGATCGCGCAAACTATCGGCCCGGCTTTATAGTTATTTCAAATAAAAATGAGACACTAAGTTGCACAATAAGCGCGAATAATCTCATCAAGAGATGTGGCAG